>JAYTVG010000058.1:0-2602 GCA_043744135.1 Deltaproteobacteria bacterium
CGCGGCGTCATGAGTGCGGTCTCGTCGCTCGCGGTCAGGCACGCGCCGTACGAAATCTTCTCTGCGACCGACGCAGCGGCACGATGGCTCGGCGAACGCGGCAGTTTTGACGGGCCGGACCTCGCGTCGGTGGTGCGGGCACTCGCGGCACGGCAGCCCGCTGTGCGACGACCCCCACACGCGCTCATGCATGGCGGCCGGACCACCGGGAACTAAGGCTGGCGCTTCACGAGCTGCAACATCCGATCGCGCTCCTGAAAATCGAGCGCACCAGGCCGGTAGCGCGCCTCCACCAAGCACGGCCCGGGCGCCGGCGCCGCACCAAGCGCCACCAACGTCGTGCCAACGGCCGCAGCCACGTGCGGATACGACAGCGGCGGCACCGCAAACGTCGGCGTGCGTTTGTACACGCGCTGGTGGCCTCGCTCGCACATGTTCATGGTGCCGTCGTTCATGACGACGAAGGTGATGTTGAGCTGCAAAGCGACCGCGTCCGCGACATCCATCCCCACCATCAAAAAGCCCGCATCGCCGATGATGGCGCAGACACGACGCTGCGGGTGCGCAAGCGACGCGCCGATCGCAAGGCCCGTCGACCCACCCATCGAGCCGAGGCCTGTGGCCACTAAAAAACCGTCGGCATGCTCGATACGCAGCCAGTGAAGTGCCGCCAGCGTGTGCTCACCGCTGTCGACCGTGTACACGGTGTCGCTGGGGAGCGATTGTTGCAGCTGCGACATCACCGCGGCAGGCGAATTGTAGCCTTGCTGCTTGTCGTCGTCGTCAATCGGCGCAGCGCGCAGACTCTCGATGCCGGTGTAGCTCGATTGCTGCGCATGGGGCGCGAGTCGCGACGTCAACTGCGTGAAAAACAATTGCGCAGGAGCGACGAGCGCGACATCGGCCGCGTAGTTGCAGGCCAACGACGCCCCATCGATGTCGACGTGGATAAGCGCACGCGTCGGGTACAAAGCGCGGTTCCAGCCGTCGGTGGCGATATCGCCAAAACGCGTGCCAACGGCGATCAGGCAGTCGACTTGCTGCTCGAACAAGTGGCGCGCTGACGCATGACCGCCGATGCCAAATACGCCCAAGCACAAGGGGTGGCTCTCCGGGAACACGCCTTTCGCTTTTGGCGTCGTGATGACGGGAATCCCGCTGTGTTGCGCAAACGCGACGAGCGCGGCGGCGGTGTGCGGGTCGCGGCAGCCGTTGCCGACAAACAGCGCGGGCCGTGTGGCCTTGCTGATGCGTGCGGCGATATCGTTCATGGTGGCGTCGTCGATCGCGAGATTCTCCGCGCTGAATGCAGCAGACCGCGACTCGATCGTCATCGCGAGCTGTGCGTCAAGTGGTAGCAACACAGCCACCGGACCCTTGCGCCCCGACGACGCCAAGCGCAGCGCGCGCTCGATCATATGCGGCATCACGTGTGCGTCGGTCGCCTCCCACGTGGCCTTGGTGATGTGCCGCAACATGCCCGCGATGTTGAGGTTGTGGCTGCTGCCGTCTTGCAGTGCGCCCCGCCCTTGCGATGCACGCGGCACCTCACCGATCAACACCACGAGTGGTACGCCGTCGCAAAACGCCGACGCGATGCCGGTGATGGCGTTGGTTGCACCTGGCCCAGAGGTGACAAACACAATCCCGACGGTTTGGCTTTGCATCGCGTAGCCGTACGCCGCGAACACGCACGTGGCCTCGTGACGCAACAGGATCGATCGGATGCGAGGCTCGTCCATCAGCGCATCGACAAACGGCGAGATGGCACCGCCCGGCAAGCCAAAGGCGTGCGTGATGCCGGCGTCGGCGAGGGTCGCGACGACAGCGTCAGCGCCGCGCCGCGTGCGGTCACGTGCGCGGCGCGCCCGACCCTCGACGGGCGGCGTGACGAGGGGTGCCGCGCCATCGGGGGGAACAAACGCACTCATCGCAGCATCCTTCAGTGAATCGTCGACCGCGAACGCGCGAACCTCGACGCCGATACCGGCACGAGCCGCGTGGTGGTCAAGCGTTCAAACGTGCACTACACCAGCACCGTTGTCCAGCACACGCCGCAAATCGTCGACCTTGGAGATGAACAAGTGACGCACATGGTGACCCGACGCGCGAAGCGTCTCGGCACGAATCGAGTTGCGAAAGAAGTGGTGTGCACTAGATTCCCACGATGACAGCCTCATCTTCAGTCGAAGCCGCGACTCCTGTGTCGACCAAACGCGATGGACTAGACCCTCGACTGCCCGACAGCTTAGTGGACCTGCATATCCACGTCGGTGGCGCGGTGGCGCCGCACATTTTGTACTCCATCGCGATGCTGCAAGGCTTCAAGTTGCCGGTGAAAAGCTACTGGGAATTTGTCGACCTCATCACCATTCGTCCTGGCCAAACCAAGTCGCTCGACGACTATTTGAAGGTGATGCACGAGTGGACCGAGAAGATCCAATCGTCGCCGATGGCGATGGAGCGCGCGGTGTACGAGATCATCGGCAAGGAGTATCGCTCAAGCCGCGTGGAGCACATTGAGCTGCGCTTTAACCCGATGAAGCGCAACCTGCACGGCGAGCGCGACTTGGACCACATCATCCACGCGGCGCTCAGGGGC
>JAYTVG010000059.1:0-2595 GCA_043744135.1 Deltaproteobacteria bacterium
AAACCCGCTCGCCAAATGAATCTGCGATCGCGTTGTGCGGCGTACGCGCGGCGAGTCCGACGAGGTCGTCGATGCGTTGGTAGGTGCGCTGTAGCGCTCGTTTGCTGCGCAACCCCACTTCTATGCCGGCGGCCGCACGCCCGAGCAAACCGCGCGGTTCGAGATCGACGGTGTGCACGAGCCTGGTCCCGCCGGCGTTTTCGTGTAGCTCCACGGTGCTTTTCAGCCAGCGCAGCGGACCAGACGTGTACTCGCGCAGCACGCCTAAGCGTTGCTCAAACACCCACTCAAACGGATGCTCGTGCCAGCGCAAATCAAAGCCGGATTGGCGGGTGGCCCCGAAACGACGCAGCTCGCCGTCGATCTCTGCGAAGCTCTCCTCAACAGCGCCCAAGCCGACGGCACGATTGAGGCTGTCGGTGTTTGACACATGCGGCCACAGCGCAGCCGGCGTTGCTTTGAGTTGCCATTGATATTGGTAGTGCAACACGGACCCCGCACGATCGACGTGTTGAGGCGACAGCGGGTGGATCGGCAACGTCACCGCGTCGCGCTCCGTGATACGGTGCAGCGCATCCAACAACTGTTGCGCAGTCTGTACGCGCGCCGCAGGATCTTTCTCTAAGCACCACGACACCAATCGCGCAGTCTCATCGGTGACGTCGCCGCGCAGCTCAGCGAGACCGGGTGGGCGCGCCTCGATCTGCATGGCCAGCACCTGCGTCGCACCATGACCCGCAAACGGCGCACGGCCGCACAACAGCTCAAACAACAACGTGCCAAGCGCGTACAAGTCTGTGCGCGCATCCACCACGTCGCCGCGCGCCTGTTCAGGCGCCATGTACAGCGGCGTGCCGAGCACGGCGCCCTGCCGCGTCATCGCCAGCGACTCGCGCTCATCGACGTGGCGCGCAATGCCAAAGTCGATGAGCTTGACGGTCGACGTCTGCGGCCCGCGCACCACCACGACGTTGTCGGGCTTGATGTCGCGGTGAATGATGCCCGCGGCGTGCACGGTCACGAGTGCGCGCGCCAGCTCGATCGCAATGCGCAGCGCGTCGAGCTCCGCCATCGGGCCGTGTTCTTTGAGTTCGGCGGTGAGCGTTTTGCCGGCGACCAGCTCCACCGCCATGTACAAGCGACCCGCGTCTTCGCCAGACGCAATCAGGCGCGCGATGGTCGGGTGGGACAATTCACCGAGGATGCGCGCCTCTTTTTTGAACCGGCGCAACGCCCGCGCGGTCGGGATGCCGTCGCGCGCGATGATCTTCAGCGCAACTGTGTCCCCGCTGAGCATGTCGGTCGCGACGTACACGCGACCCATCGAGCCTTCTCCTAACACCGCCCCCAACTCAAAACGACCAATGCGCGTTGGCGCTGTCTCTGCGTCGCTGTGCCCGTCACCGCTGCCCTCGATCGGTGATGACGCAAGCGTGCTGAGCCGCGCCACAATCTCGCGCATGGTCGGTCGCCAGGCGGGTTCTGCGTCACACATCTCACGTCGTAAGCGCTCAAGCGCGCTTGGCTGCGCGTCGACAACAGCATCTTGTCGCGACGTCAGTGCTGCTGCGCCGCGCGCGGCAAGGTCCAAGACAGCGCCCAGCGCGTAGACGTCAGCGGCGGCTGTGGGTGTGACGGTGGTGACCAGCTCGGGCGCGCGACAATGTTCGCCGATAGCGTCACCTGCCAATGACCCGCTGGCAAAGAGGTCAACGTATGCGCCGCCGGCTTCGTCGATGCCGACGACGCGTGGGCACAGCGCGCCGTGCACGATGCCCGCGCGATGAGCGGCGCACAAACACGCGGCCAGCTCTTGCGCAAGGCGCGTCACCGCATCGGCAGGGAGCGGCGCCGCGGTGAGCACCTGCGTGAGCTGGTTCGCAAAGCGACCGGTGACGACGACACCCGAAGCCTGCGTATCCGCAAAACGAAGCGACGCTGCGTGAGGAATCGACGCGCGCCGAAACGCTGCCACACGCTGAGCGAGCGCGATCAGCGTTGTCGGTGACACGGCTGCGAAACGGTGGATCCACACCGAGATTCCAGCATCATCGTGTCCAATGAACGACGCGTTTAAAGTCGAGCTGAAGACGCGTTCGGTGGCGCGAAACGTCTCGTGTTTTCTGACGGGGGCGGATGGCCCGTCCGTGATGTCACGCGCTTGATCGATCGCGCCGCCCGTCATGCCGAGCCGCTGGTGCCGAGGTTGGCTGTGGTCAGCTGGTACGGCGGCGCCTCGCCTCGGTTCGCGCGCGCGAGCACATCGTCGAGACACGCGAACAGCATGGTGTTGTCTCTCGGTGTGTAGTGCGCGAGTGCTGCGGCCATCACCGGGATGCGCAGCAAAAACGCGTCAATGACGTCGCGTGTGGCGGTGGCGGCGTACATGCCGTAGCCAAGTTTCTCCAAATACCGTGCGTTGAGTTCCTGTTCGTACTGACCGGCGATCGGGATCGACAACATCGGCACGCGCAGATGCACCGCCTCACCCATCAAGGAGAAGCCGCCACCAGCGATGACAGCCCGCGCGGTGCGAAGATCGTCGATGAAGCCCGTTTCTGAAAATGGGCACAGCGTGACATTGCCCTGCACACC
>JAYTVG010000060.1:0-8570 GCA_043744135.1 Deltaproteobacteria bacterium
AGACCTCGGAATCTCGTTTTTTGACTACCCCGACACCGGCGCGCTTGAGGAGTACCACCAATACGGCGCCTTCGTGTTTCCGCAGTTTGTCGGGCTCACCGTCGGCCTCGACGTCATCCGTCGCACGTGGGTCGATGCCGATGCCAACAACGAACCGATGCTGGCGCTCGCGCGTGAGGTGCAGGCAGCTGGCGGCGACTTTGCGGATGTGCTGGCGGACTATGCCGCCGCCAACGTGACCTGGGACTACCCGTTTCACGACTTGTATGCGTTTAACGCGTCGGGCTGGGTGCAAGCGTACCCAGGCGCGGACCGAACCTATGTGTCGCAAATTCCCGAGGTCACGGGAGCAAACGCGTTGGTGGACGCGCCGCAAAGCACCTTGCCCGAGCGCTTCGCGTACAACTTGCAAGATTTCGTCGCGTCGCAAAGCGGCGTGTGGCGCGTGTTTGTGCAAGGCGCCGGCGTACGCGCGCGCGCGGTCGTCGAGGGCGCGGGCGCGCCGCAAACCTACGCCGTCAACGGCCAGCGCGATGTGACGCTGCAACAAGGCGACCGCGTGACCCTCGCCATCGCCAGCGTGGACGCTGACATCGGCCCGCGCAGCCGCGTGGCGTATTCCACCGGCATCGCCTTCAACGTCGCTGAAGGCGAGGGCGAAGGAGAGGGAGAAGGCGAAGGTGAAGGTGAAGGAGAGGGCGAATGCGACTCAGCGCGCGGCAACCTTGATTGTGCCAACGGCGCGGCCTGCATCGACGGTGTGTGTGTGCAAGGCCGTGCCGGCGACGCTGGCATCGGGCGCTTGTGTAACGGTGACGACGCGTGCGACAGCGGCCTGTGCGAAAAAGGCGTGTGCACCGAAGCCTGCGATCACGGCAGCTGCCGCGACGGCTACTCGTGCGAGGACGCCGCCATCCCCGGCGGCTTGTGCGTGCCCGACAACTGCAGCGCCGAGGCCGATGATTTTTGCGGCTCCGGCTGGGCGTGCCAATTCACGGACGCCAACCGCTACGCGTGCGCCAAAGGCGTCAGCAACTATGGTTGCTCAAGCATGGAAGTGACGCACGAAGCGCCGTTGGCGGGCTTCGCGTTGCTGGCGGCCCTCGGTGGGTTTGCGCTGCGGCGCCGACGCGTCAGTGCGTGAGGCCGTCGACCAGCAGCAACTGCGCGACGAAGTACAGCGGTAAGCCGAGCGTGCCGTTGAGGCGATCCTTCACGACGAAACGCTCGCGCGCGACCAAAATATCGGACAAAAAAAACAGCACGGCGCCCGCCAACAGCGTCGGCCTCGCGCCTTGCGCGCTTGCGCCGGCGGCGAGCACAACCATCATGGTGATGGTCAGCATGTATGCGATGACGGGTGCGCGCATCGACAGCGTCACCTTCGGCATCAGCCACCGCGCGATCGCAATGCCAGCGACGACCGCCAACCCTGCGGCGACCGCGCACGCACGCGCGTCCGCACCATGAACGACAAACGCCACAGCGTACGCGACGTGTGCCAACAAAAATGCCGCGAGCCCCAGCAAGAACACGCGTCGTTTGCCCTTCGCGATGAGCAGTGCGTCGCCGACAAACGACAGCACCAGCCCCACCAACATGACGCGCGCAGCCACGTCGGTCAGCGTCAGCAAACGCGCACCGGCGACGACAAACACCGCCGAGCCCAACAGCTTGAGCGGTCCGTAGGCGCGCGCGTTGTGTTGAACGTCGGCGACCACCATACCCGCGAGCGGCACGAGCATCAGCGCGAAAAACGGCAGGACGGGGAGGTCAGGCACACCGCGAGTGTAGCCTAAGCGTGCCGTCGACAAGTGAAGCGCAATCGACCTGCATCATGGGCCGATAGCGCCGGGCGAGTCCGCAGGCTACAACGCCTCATGCGCATCGTCGTGTTCGTCCTTGCTGCCGTCACCGCCACACAAGCCCGCGCGCACTTTGGTCAAGTCCAGTCGGGCCGCTTCCCGTTTGTCGACGCTGCGGGCGTGATTGACGGTGGTGGCAGCACGTGGGGCTTGGTGCTCCCGGTCGGCGACCACTACGAGCGGGTGTGTGAGGAATCGATCGGGCCGGTGGCGTTTTTTTACCACCCGCGCAGCGACAATAGCGTGCTCATCGGTTCGTTTGACGGGCTCAAGCGCACCAGCGATGGCGGGTGCACGTACGGCTTGCTGGCGAACACGCCGTTTGATGGCCGCGCGCCGACCGCGCTCACGACACTGCCTGACGGCACCTTGCTCATCACCACCGGCACCGTCGGCATCACCAACGGCATCTTCGCGTCCAACGACGAGGGCGACAGCTGGCGCACGGTGCTTGATCACACCGCGGGCATCAGCTTGTTTCGCATCAGTGCCAGCCCCGACGGCACGCTGCTGTTTGCCACTGGCACGGACGCGCGCGAGGTGCCGACCAAAAACGCCGTCTATCACTCGCTCGACGCCGGGGAGAGCTGGGTCGACGTCGGCGCCGGCTTCAACGCGTTTCCGCTCGTGTACGCGCTGGCGTGGGACACCGACGGCACCACCGCGCTGTTTGGCGGCTACGACATGCAAGGGGCCGGCATCGTGTTGCGCGTCCTAGCGTCGACACCGGACGCACCGATCTTGGTGGGGACGGCGCCGTCCGAGGTGCGCTACGTCGCAGCACTCGGCGACGACCTGTTCGCGATTTGCCCGCTGCAATCGCGCCTATACAGAAAACAACCGGCAGACGACGCGTTCGTCGAGGCCACCGACGCCAGCACCGGACCCACCGACTGCTTGCGCAACGACCCGCAAGGCGGCCTCATCGGCTGCGGCCAAGACGCGCTCACCGACAACGGCATGTTCATGACGTCGTCAGACGGGCTGACGTGGTCGACCGCGATCGCCTTCGAAGACGTCGACTACCGCATCTGCCCGCAAGGCGACGTCGGCTTCACAGCGTGCGCCGGGCGCTTTGAATCGAACTGCCAAAACGGCGGCGACGAGGACAACGACGCGCTGGTAGATTGCGAAGATCCCGATTGCGCCCGACGCTGCGCAGGCGGGGAAGGTGAGGGGGAAGGCGAAGGGGAAGGGGAAGGCGAGGGCGAAGGCGACGACGGTGCCGCGCCTGTGATGTGCAGTGACGCATCGACGGCGTCACGCACGGCGCCGGCGTCCGCGGCCAGCGTCGCTGGCGTGCTGTGCACGATGTTGACACGGCGCGGCGCGCGATCCGCAACCGCGGCGAAACGCTAGCCAGCGGTTTGTGCTGCGGCCGCGCGGCGCATCATCAGCGTGACCTCCATTTTGTTGGCGACCAGCTGCTTGCAGCGGCCAAACCAGCCGGGCGTGCCGCGCGCCACCGCACGTGCCTTGTTCAAAAACGCCACGTCGACGGGACGCGTGAGTTTCAGGGTGACGACACAGCCCACCAACACCCTTGAGGTGGTGGCGGTACGCGCAAGCTGCAGCGCGCGCTCGGGCTCGGCTATCACATCACACAACAGCCACGTCGGCTGCTGCTCGGGCACGTAGCTAAACGCATCCGCGCGCACGTGCGTGAGCCGCGGGTGGTTGGCGATGTCACTGTCGAGCGCTGCGCGATCGACAGCGATGACGCGCGCGCCGGTGCTGAGGGCCACGTGCGACCAGCCGCCTGGTGCGGCACCCAAGTCTAAAACGACGTCGTCAGGGCCGGGGCCGACCTGCAAATAGCTGAGCGCTTCCGTGAGTTTTCGGTGTGCTGACGAGGGCGCGTTACGGCCGCCCTCATCAAGCGCGCGCCCGGCGGGGAACACGGTGGGCCACGTCAGCATCGACAGCCCGGTCTGCACGCGCTGCACCGACACCCAAGCGCCCCACGCATCGGCGAGCAACACGCGCACCAGGTGGCGCGACGGCTCGGCACCGCCGTGTTTGGCGCGTCGACCGTCGGTCTTTTTTTGCAGCACGTCGAGCAGTTGCATGGCCGCCGCCGTCAGCGGGTGCTCGTCGAGCGCGCTTGACCCCTTGCGCGCTAGCTCCGGTGTCGTCACTTCGATATCTTTGGAAGTGATGGAGACGTTGTCGTCGAGGCGATCCAAGACGGCGGCGGCCAGGTCGTTTGGCCCCGCACCTCTCAGGTATTTGGCCTGCGGCATCACTTGTCGCGCGAACACCGCATCCACCGGCGCCAGCTTGCTCGATGGCACCACCAACAGCCCATCTGATGGGGTCGGCCCCTTAACGCCGAGCTCCGCCATCAGTGCATCTACATACGACGGGCCCGCCAGGTACAAGTCGCCGTCGAGCGGCCGCTGGTCCGTCTTGGTTACCGGCGCGACGAAACGCTTGATGTGGCCAGCCGGCGCCGGGGGCCGTGTGCGGCGCGTCGACGGTTTCGCGGGCCGCGCCGCGGGCTTGTCTGCGCTGCGGTCGGCACCGAGGTGGGTCGCGGGCGCGCTTTTGCCGCGCTTGGCGCCGCGCTTTGGGGGGGCTTCGGGAGTTGTCATCGCCTCGCGTTCCTAGCATGCACGCAACCGCCATGCGCATCGCGTTCACCCACAATCTGCAAACCTCCCACGATGAAGCCCAAGCGGAATTTGACCGCGAGGAGACCGTCAGCGACATCACCGCGGCACTGTCGGCGTTGGGACACGACGTCACGCGCGTCAACGTGTCGATGCCACCCGCGGCCGTCGTCAGCACGCTTGCGCGCCTGCGCCCTGACTTGGTGTTTAACACCGCTGAGGGGAGCCACGGGCGCTTGCGGGAGGCGTTTTACCCGGCGCTGTTTGAGCAGCTCGGCTTGCCGTTTACCGGTAGCGACGCGTACGTATGCGCGCTCACCCTCGACAAGCAGCTCAGCAAGATGGTGGTGGCGCAAGCTGGGGTGCCGACGCCGCGCTGGGTGTTTGTCGACGATGGCAACTTCGAGGCTGTGTTCGCTAACAGCCTTGATCTCAACTTCCCGGTCATCGCGAAGCCCAACTTCGAGGGCTCGTCGAAGGGCATCACGCAAAACTCGGTCGTGGAAGATCCAAAGCTGCTCAAGGCGCGCGTGCGGGAGATTTTGAACAAATACCCCACGGGTCTGTTGATCGAGGAGTTCATCGTTGGGCGTGATGTGGTGGTGCCGTACCTGCAGACCGTCGGAGTGTTGTCGCCGGTGAGCTATTTGTTTGACGAGGCTGTCGTCGGCAAACGCAAATACGTCATCTACGACTACGACCTGAAGTGCGTGTCGAGCGACGCCGTCACGGTGCAGTGCCCAGCGCCGCTCGATGATGCGCTCACTTCGAAGATAAAGGAACTGTCGACGCGAGCGTTTCGTGCGCTTGGGATCCGCGATTTGGGGCGCATCGACTGGCGCATCGCCGACGATGGCCGCGTGTACTTTTTGGAGGTGAACGCGCTGCCAAGTCTTGAGCCCGGCGCCGGCATCTATCTGGCGAGCGCGCTGGCGGGCATGCCTGAGACCAAAGACGTGTTACGCGCGGTTGTTGCCAGCGCTGCACATCGCCACGGACTCAGCGACGTCCCGCAGACGTTCGCGCGGGCCCGGCGATGGCGCGTCGGCTTTACCTACAACGTCAAGCGTAAGGCCGCGGCCCACGCCGATGACGACGACAGCGAGGCCGAGTACGACTCAGAGCAGACCATCGCCAACCTCGCCGACACCATCGCGCAACAAAGCCACCAAGGGCGCGGCGTGCAGGTGGTGCGCATGGAGGCGAACCGCGAGCTGCCCCGCACGATCGTCGATGCCCACGTCGACTTGGTGTTTAACCTCAGCGAGGGCCAATACGGCCGCGGTCGCGAGAGCCATACGCCAGCGCTGTTAGAGATGCTGCAAATCCCGTTTACCGGCAGCGACGCGGTGACGATGGCGCTGGCGCTCGACAAGGGCCTGGCAAAAACGGTCGTCGCTGGCGCTGGGTTGGCCACCGCGCGCCACTGCGTCATGCGCACCGCCAAAGACACACTGCCAAGCCTCGCGTACCCCCTCGTCGTGAAGCCCAACGCCGAGGGATCATCCAAGGGCATGCAGCCCAAATGCGTCGTCACAAACGAGCGCGACCTGCGCGCGCTGGTGCACAAACTCGCCGGTAAATACGCGCAAGACGTCTTGGTGGAGGAGTTTTTGCCGGGCCGCGAGTTTACCGTTGGCTTGGTCGGTGACGTCGACAACCCGCGCATCTTGCCGCCGATGGAGATCGTGTTTGTGGCGCCGGATACGCCGCATCCCATCTACGCGTTTGGCGACAAGCTCGATTGGACCAAAAAGATTCGCTACGACCGGCCCGCTGTGGTGGACGCTGCGATGCTGCGCGAGATCGAAGCGCTCGCTTTGGGGGCGTGGCGCGCCTTAGGGTGTCGCGATGTCGCGCGTATCGACATGCGCCAAGATGCGCGCGGCCAAATGTGCTTCATTGAAGCAAACCCGCTGCCCGGCCTGACGCCAGGCTGGAGCGACCTGTGCCTCATCGCTGACAGCGCAGGTCTGAGCTACTCACAGCTCATCGCCAGTATCATGGCGCCGGCGTTTGCCCGCATTGCTCAAGGACCGCATGATCAAGCGTAAAGACCCTGCCCACGTTGACAAAGCGCCCATCACCAACAGCGGCACCGACGACGTCGCGCCCGGCAACGCCGACGCGCGCATTGAGGCGTGGACGACAGAGGGAGCGCCGGTGTTGGACGAAACCACCAGCGGGCCGCGCCAGCGGGTGCGCAGCTTGGGTGTCTACTTGGGCCCGTACGCGCCGGGGCCGCACAACGCCATCACCGACGTTGCCGGCGTGAAGGTCGGCCACACCACGGTCGTGCATGGGCACGGCGCGCTGTCCGTCGGTAAAGGGCCGGCACGCACCGGCGTCACCGCCATCGTGCCCCCGGGCGACATCTTTATGGAGCGGCTGGCCGCAGGCGGGTTTGTGCTCAACGGCGCGGGCGAGATGATGGGCTTCATGCAGATCGACGAGTGGGGGTTGCTTGAAACCCCGATCGTGTTGTCAAACACGCTCGCGACCGGCGTGTGCGCCGACGCGGTCGTGCGCCACATGATCAAACAGCACCCAGGCATCGGCCGCGAGCACGACACTGTGTTGCCTGTCGTCGGTGAGTGCGACGACAGCTGGCTCAATGACATTGGCGGACGGCACATCCGCGACGTGCACGTGTTTGAGGCGCTACAAAAAGCTGCGTCGGGCCCAGTCGCCGAAGGTGCCGTGGGTTCGGGCACTGGCATGATGACGTTCGATTTCGCGGGCGGTATCGGCACGTCGTCACGCGTGTTGCCAGCGCGCGAGGGTGGCTTCACGGTGGGCGTGCTCGTGCAGTCGAACTTCGGCCGAACGCTCGACTTACGCGTCGGTGGCTTGCCGGTGGGTCCGCAACTGTCGCGTATGTACAAAGGCGTCCACAAGCGTGGCGGCACCTACGGCAGCATCATCTGCATCGTCGCCACCGACGCGCCACTCACGCCGCATCAACTTAAGCGCACGAGCCGTCGCGCCGCGATCGGCATCGGCCGCACCGGCAGCGCGGCTGGCCACGGCTCAGGTGAAGTGGTCATGAGCTTCTCCGTCGCCAACACGTTTCCTCGCACCGGCAGACGCGTGTTGACGTCGCAGGTGTTGTCCGACGAGCACATCGATCCGATCTTTCGTGCGGTGTGCGACGCCACGGAAGAAGCCATCATGAACGCGATGTGCATGGCCGCTGACGTCGTGGGCGCAAACGATCATCTCGCGCCAGGTATCCCGCTGGACGAGTTGCGTGATTTGGTTGCGCGCTCGGGTTTCGCGGTGGACAAGTAAATGCATGCGGGAGGTTTCGAGGACTGGCAATCGCTCACGCGTGACGTCGTCAACGCCGCAGCGGACGCGCCGGGTGCGGTGCAGTTGTGCACGCGGGATCGCCGTTTGATCGCGTACCCCAAGGGCAAAAGCGCGATGGTGTTTTATTTTTACGCGGCGCGCTCGGTGCGCGAGGCGCTGTTGCGCTTGTTCGCCGACGAGCTCGACGTGCCCGGTGCGCGCGGCGAGGGTGCGCTGTCGTTTCGTGTGTTGCTGCAAAGTGCGACGCACCCCGATGACGCACGCCAACGCCTCACACGTCTGTACGATGAGTTCGAAGCGCTCTTCGGCGCCCCCCCGATCCTGCACACCGCGCACGACGACGGCTGAGCGCGCATGAGCCTGCGCGACCGCTACGAGACCGCTGACGGCTCCCGTCCCGAGGTAGCCTCACTACGCGCTGACGTCGCCAGCCAACATCCGCTGGTCGCATTTCGCATCCTACAAAACGCCGACGCGTTTGACGGCGGTACCGCACCGAGCGACGGCGAAGCGCGCGCCCACGCCTACGTAGACGCCCACATTAAGATTGATGCACACGGGGCGGGGGCCAGCGTGCAACGCGCCGTGCACGCGCGCTTGGTGCGTCAACTCGCGGGCAACGTCGGCATCACCAACCGCATGCAAGGGGTGCACTTGCGCGTCGACGTCGTGCCTGCCGGCGGCTCGTTTGTGAAGCTGGGCTTTCCTGCAGTGGTGTTGGAGCACGCGGCGGGTTTGTTTTGGGGTGACAAACGCTGGCCTGCATCGCGCATTGCGCTGC
>JAYTVG010000061.1:0-8570 GCA_043744135.1 Deltaproteobacteria bacterium
AGACGGCGGCCCCGTCAGCAAACTGCCGCTGACGCTCGTCAAACCCATGGGTCGCGCCTAACGCCGCCGTGAACGTGAGCTGCGCTCGCCAGCGACAGCCGCGTTGGCTATTGCTGCCCGCATGACCTCGCACGCCTCCGCACTCATCTTGCGTCAGCTCTTTGATGCGCAATCGAGCACCTATACGTATCTGCTCGCCGACGCCAACACGCGCGACGCTGTGCTCATCGATCCTGTGTGGTCGATGCACGATCGCGACATGGAGCAACTCACGGGCCTGGCGCTTCGCTTGCGCTACACGCTTGAAACACACGTGCACGCCGACCACGTCACCGGTGCGGCGCGCCTCAAACACGCCACCCAATCGCTCACGGTGGTGTCCAAAGCGGCTGGCGTCGGGTGCGCTGACGTTGCGGTCGTCGACGGCGACGTCGTGACGGTCGGTGCGTTGCGTGTGCTTGTGCGCGCGACACCGGGCCACACCGCTAGCTGCGTCACCTACGTGGTGCTTGACCACAACATCGCGTTCACCGGCGATGCGCTGTTGGTGCGCGGCTGCGGGCGCACCGATTTTCAGCAAGGCTCGCCGGCGGCGCTGTACCGGTCAGTACGCGAGGTCATCTTCGCCCTGCACGAGCTCACGCAATTGTACCCCGGCCACGACTACAAAGGCCGCACCGTCACGACGCCACGCGAGGAACGGCTGCACAACCCACGCTTGAAAGATGGCACCAGCGTGCAGGCGTTTACGGCGTTGATGGCGGGCTTGAAGCTCGCGCATCCTAAGCTCATCGACGTCGCTGTGCCCGCCAACTTACGCTGCGGCGCCGACCACGTGCCAGGCCAGCGCACCGACGCGCGCGGTCCGGGCGAAGACGGCGACGGCATCTGAGCGATCGGACCGTTTGGCAGCGCGCGCACAAGCGGTGGTCGGCAGGAGGTGGCGGCTGCGTCGCGCGCGTCGTACGCCAGATCGAGGTGGTTGTGGTCGCATGTGTTGAGTTTTCTTTTATGCTACCGTTTGGCGATTTAGTATACTGCGATTGGGCTGATCGTGACCTGGTTCCAGATGGCCGCGCGCTACGCCAAATAGCGCAGTTTTTGCGTGTCGAGGTCGACCCGGTCGAGCTCGCTGCGTCGTATGATGTCAGACCGTTGCGCAGCAATGACCTCTTCATCTACCTGAGTGCCACGCGCGCCGGCTGCCTCATGGTGATCGACTACTTCATCGACCCCGCGGACCAATGCAGCATGGTGACCATCGGTTTGCGTTGTCCACTGAAAGACGCTTTTTTACTGTATGCATTGATACATCCGTTATACTTTAAAAGTCAGCCAAGAACGCCTCTTCGGATCGAATGGCACGGCGATACGCTATGGCGCCTCGCCGAACACGCCGAACGCTATGTCGTCGACCGCCCGGTTCACATCGTGCCTCAGCAGGCGCGCGCGTGGTTTTTTTCCCAAGCGCAGCGCGGCTCATCGTGAGGTCGTGCACGCCTCGGCGGGCGCGCATTGCTCCGGCCAGCGCGCAACCCCCTACGCATGCGTCGCCATCGCCACTAGACCGTCACGGCACCCGCACCGTTTGCACCTGTGGAGCCATGCATGTCGTTTTCGTCCGGTTCAAGCCAAGGGCCTATGAGCGAGATCAACGTGACGCCGATGGTCGACGTCATGCTGGTGTTGCTCATCATCTTTATGGTGGCAGCACCGCTCATGCAGCAAGGGGTCAAGGTGCAGCTGCCGCAAGCAAACGCGGAGCCGATGAAGACCTCCACCGAGGAGCGCTTGATCTTAACGCTCACCAAAGACGGCAAAGCGTACCTCGGCAAAAGCGAGATCCCGATCGAGCGCATCACCGAGCTGCTCAGCGCCAACGAAAAATTGCGCATCGACAAGGAGCTGTACCTGCACGCCGACCAGGCGTTGCCATACGGCGTCGTCGTCAAAGTGATGGCGGCGGCCAAAGCGGGTGGCGCCGAGAGCCTCGCGATGGTGACTGACCCTGAAGCCCCAGCGCCCAACGGTGCTATCGCGCTGCCCGGTGCTAACCCGTGAGCGACACATCGCAAAACGCCAGTGTGCCGCCCACCATCGCAGCGTCGATGGCGCAACGGCGCGCGCGACAATCACACCGCTTGTGGGCGTTGTCGCTCGTGAGCTTGATGTTGCACGCGGGTGCGTTCGCGGCGTACGCGTTTTGGCCCGCGCGCCATACGCCCGTCATCGACCTCGACGGCGCCACCATCAAAACGCGCCTCGTCAAGCTGGGCAAGACGCGCGACGAAAAAATGCTGCCGCGCCTGCCGTCGAGTCCGTCGCCACCATCCGTCGACAAAAAGGCCCCGCCCACCCCCGACAAGGACACCAAGGAGCGCCCTGACCCCGACGCGTCCAAAAAGGCCTCGGCCGCGGATATCTTGCAACAGCTCAAAAACGACAACCCCAGCGACGTCAACGACATCATCAAGCGGCGCATCGGCGAACAAACCGACGAGGGCAAAGAGCAAGGCGACCGCGACGGCACTGATTTGGAAGGCGAAATCAAGGCGACCTATTTCGCGCGCCTCACCAAATACATCAAAGATCGCATGGCGGTCAGCTCGGTGCTCAGCGACGAGGAGCGCATCCGTTTGCGCGCGGTGCTCAAGCTTGAGATCGCCGAGGACGGCACCATCGTGAGCGCGACGATTCAAACCAGCTCAGGCAGCACGGTGTTTGACAGCGATGTGGTGGCGGCGGCGACCAAAAGCTCGCCCGTGCCAGCGCCCCCCATCCCCGTGCGCGCTCTGTCGGCCAGTGGCGTCGCGCTGAACTTCTGCCCCATTTCGTGTCGGTAGCAACCGCGCGCGCGGTCGACGCCGCGATCGTCGATGTGCCGCGATCGCGCGACGGGAGCGTGTGTGCGCGCAGGCGCTCAGGTCATCGCGCGATCGTGCAAGCGCGTCGCGGGGCTCAGTACTCTTGGCTGGGTGCCAGCGTTTGCGCCGCCACCTGCTCAGGCGCGACGCCGTCGTCGAGGCGCCGCACTTGCTTCACGCCCGGCGCCGCTACTGCCGCCGGTGCCACGCTCGGCGGCACGCCAGCAAGAGGCGCCGTCTTGATGCGCACGATGTCACCGCTGAGCGTGTAGTCGCGCGGCGTGACGATGTCGCAGGTGAAAAAACTGATCAGCAAGTTGACGCAGCCGGTGCGTCCCTCGTACTTCACGTTGGCGACACCGTCGGCTCCGCGCGCTTGCACCTGTTGCTTGATCTCGTTGGCGAAGAAGTCCTCTTTGGGCGCACCGACGAGGCCAAACAAAAAGAAGTAGTTGGTCTTTTCGATTTTGAGCGCGCCGACCTTCTCGGTCTGGTCGGGTTTGACGTCGTTGCGCAAGGTGCCAGGCAGCGATGCATTCACCGTGAAACAGCCGGGGGTCAGGGCGAGTGCTGCGACTAGGGCGCACGTTTTCATCGCGTTTGGCAGACGAATCAACGAAGGGGTGAGGCTGCTCATTTCGGGCTCGCAGTCTTTTTCGGTGCGTCTTTCGCGAGCGGGGCGGGCGTCACGGCGGGTGGCGTCTTGACGGGCGGTGTCACGCCGGGTGGCGCTACGGCGGGTGGCGTTACGGCGGGCGGCAGCGTGGAAGGGATCACGACTTCGGGCGCCAGCGGCGGCAGCGCGTCGCCCGTCGGTGGCGGCGGCTCAGTCGCGGCCGATCCGCCGATGCGCTCGCCTTGCGCGTGGACGCTGATGCGGGGCAGCAAGTTCGCCAGCGAGATGATGTTCACCACTGGAATCCAGCTCACGCAGGTGAGCCCGACCGCGACGCCCGCCTCAAGGCCCGTCATGCCGTCACCCACGACGGTCTTGCGCAGCGCGCCATCGCCGATGGCGGCTTTGAGTTCAACGGCGCCCATATCATTGAGCACCGGGACGAGGGCGAGGACGAACCATTGCCGGTCCTCCACCTTGACGGCGGCCGCGGTCGACGTGGCCCCGTCGCCGTAGATGATGCCGCTGACCCCCGTGCGCGTCGTGACGTCGGGCACCGGCTTCATCAAAGCCGCGTTCGCCGTAGCGCTCGAGCCGTCTGAGCGCACGTCTAAGACGCCGGGCAGCATGACCTCGGTGTGAAAGCAGCCCGTCAACACGACGGGCAACAAAAGCAGGGCTGGTGAGTGAGACATGCGCATTGTTAACGCACACCAGGGCATCGGCGCAATGCACCGACCTCGGCAGATGACGTCGCTTGTTCATCGGCGCGCCCACCCCTTGGCTTGCCGTGCAAAACGCGAAACACAAGCTTGTGATCTTCGCTTGCGTGATGTGGTGTGCTGCGCAAACGGTCGACGGGGCACCGCCGTCGGATTTGCTCACGCCGCCCGCGCTGATCGCAGACGCGCAACCCACCTACCCGCCCGACGCGCTGCGCGACAACGTGGCGGGTGCCGTGACGCTCGATCTCGATATCGATGACGTGGGCCAAGTGATGCGCGCCGCTGTGACATCGAGCCCCGACGCGCGCCTGAGCTGGGCGGCGCTGGGTGCGGTGACCAACATGGAGTTCGTGGCGGCACAACAAACGGGCCAAAACGTCGCTGTGCGCGTCAGCTACACCGTCAATTTCGCGATCGACACGGTCGCGCGCGAGCGCCTGATGAGCACTCAAGATGCGCTGCGGTTGGCGGAGCTGACGCACACCACTGCCGTAAACTTGCGCGGCCGCGTGCGCGTGGCAGGAGAAGCCCAAGACCTCGCGGGTGCTGCCGTCCACATCGAAGACCCCGCGCACACGTCAGTCGCTGACACCTCCAGCGACGCACACGGCGCGTTTGAGCTTGCGGGCGTGCCGCCGGGCACGTTCACCGTGCACGTGGAGGCGAGCGGGTTTTACGACGGCAACGTGCAACAAACGTTCGCCTCCAACGTCGTCACGGAGTTGGTGATCTATCTTGAGCGCAAGCCGTCGCAAGCCGAAACCGTCGTGCGCGAAAAGCGCACCCAGCACGAGGTCAGCAAGCGCACGCTGACGCAAAAAGAGCTGACGCGGGTGCCCGGCACGTTTGGCGATCCCATCCGCGTCGTGCAGCGCTTGCCCGGGGTCCAGCGCGCGCCCTTTGGTTTAGGCGCGCTGTTGATTCGCGGTGGCGGTCCAGAAGACTCCACTATCTTGATCGATGGCCACCTGACGCGCTTGCTGTTTCACCTCGGTGCCGGTCCGTCCGTCATCAATCCAGATCTGCTGCAGGAGGTGTCGCTGTACCCCGGCGGTCAAGGTGCTCGCTACGGGCGCGCCATCGCTGGTGCCGTCGACGTCGTCACGCGCGACCCGCGCAGCGACGCGTTTTCAGGCAAAGCCAGCGTGGATTTGTTGCAGACCGGTTTTCGCTTAGAGGGCCCGCTGCCGTTTTTTCGCGCTAGTGATGACGCGCCAGCGAAGATGGCGTTTTTTGTCGCGGGCCGCACCAGCTACGTCGCAGACGTGCTCAACGTCGGCAACGTGATCACGCAATTCGCTGACGTGCCCGTCAACACGCTGACGCTTGCGCCGCGCTACTCCGACTATCAATTCAAGCTGCTGTGGAAGCTGCCGTTTGGCGGAGGGTTTTCACAAAGTCTCGTCGTCAACTGGTTTGGCAGCGTCGACACCTTGAACTTTGCGCTCGACGCCGCCGAGCTGCCGCCACAAGTGCCGTCAAGTGTCGGCATCAGCTTGGGATTTCACCGCCTCAATCCCGTGTGGCGCTTGCGCTGCGCCAAAGCCAACGACGACGGCACAGCGCAGCTCAGCGCGACGGTGTCGCCGTTGATTGAGACGAACTACTCCGAAAACCGCTTCGACACCTCGCAATTTCGGCTCGATGTGGCGCGCACGTCGTTGCGCGCAGAACTTGAGTTTCGCCCCGTCAGCGGCCTGGGGTTTTTGTTTGGTACCGATGACACCACGGCATCTTTTGTCTCGACCACCGACGTGCCGCAGCTGCTACCCGACGAACGCTTGTTCCCGCGGCCGGCGCTGTCTGACCCGCCGCGCTTTTTGTTGAAGGACACCGTGCAAGGGACGTCGGTGTCGTTTTACCAAGAGACCGACGCGGCGATGGGCCCGCTGTCGACGGTGTTTGGCGTGCGCGCGGATCTGTTGAGCTACTACGACCAGGTGCGCACCAGCCTCGACCCGCGCATGAACGTCAAGCTGAACTTGCTGCACGACCTCGTCACGTTGAAAGCAAGCGTGGGTGGCTACCACCAAAGTCCATCGCCGTTTGCGCTCGCGCACAAGTTCGGCAACCCCGCTTTGCCCTTGGAGCGCGGCACGCAAGGGTCGTTGGGCGCGCAAGTGCGCTTGAGCGACAGCTTCGACGTCGACGCGCAGGCGTTTGGCCGCGGCGCCGACGACCTCGCAGACTTCGTCGTCAACCCGCTGGGATTTTTTGCATCGGGTGCGGCGCGCGTGCAAGCCATCACCCACGAGCGCGTGTACGGCGCGGAGCTGTTGGTGCGACAGCGCCCTGCACCGATGCCGTGGGGCAAGGCGTTTGGTTGGGTCGCGTACACACTGATGCGCGCGGAGGAGCGCAGCGATGCGCCGCAGGGAGTCGCCGATGCGCGCGCCAAGCCCTGGGTGGTGGGGCAGTTCGATCAAACCCACATCGTGTCGATCGCGCTGTCCACGGAGCTGCCGTGGGCGTTTGAGGTTGGCGGCGCCTTTCGCTACGTCACCGGCAACCCCAGCACGCTGGCGCAAAGCGGCCTGTACGATGCCGACGCCTCGCGTTACCGCCCGGTCAACGGGCCGCGCCGCGCCGCACGCTTGCCTGACTTTATCCAGCTCGACGTGCGTGTCGACAAGCGCTTCACCTTTGACACCTGGCAGCTGGGACTGTTTGTCGACGTGCAAAACGCCACCAACCAACAAAACTTCGAATTCTTTGCGTACAGCTACGACTACGCGCAGGTGCAAGGTTTTCCGGGCCTGCCGATCCTTCCTGTCGTTGGCATGGACGCGTCGTTTTAGCGAAAGCATCGGTGTCACCCACACCTGACGGCGCGGATCTCGCGGTCACGTGCGCTTGCGCCTTAGCGTAAGGCCATGATGGACAGCGACCCGTTCATTGGGCGGTTGGTGGCGGGGCGGTACCAAGTGGGTGCCCGCATTGGCCGCGGTGGCATGGGTGCCGTGTACATCGCGCGGCAGCACGCCTTGGACCGCGACGTGGCGCTCAAGACTATCCGCGTCGACATGGAGGGTGACGAGCTCGTCAGGCGCTTCGAGCGTGAAGCGCGGGCGGTGGCGCGCCTCAACCACCCGCACATCGTCGTGGTGCATGACTTCGGTGCGCTCGATCAAGCGGGTGGGCTCTACCTTGCGATGGAGTACATCATCGGCACCACGCTGTCGCAGGCGCGCCGTCAGGTCGCGCGCATGCCGGCGGACGCGGTGGTGCGCATCGCTCAAGACATCGCATCTGCGCTGGAGCACGCGCACGGCGCTGGCGTGGTGCACCGGGATCTGAAGCCCGACAACATCATGCTGCTGCAGCAGGAGGGGCGCAGCGACTACGTCAAGGTGCTGGATTTCGGCATCGCCAAAATCGCGGGCACGGGTGAAGCGGCGCTGACGTCGTCGCGCATCATCATGGGCACGCCTGGCTACGTCGCGCCCGAAGTGATCATGGACGGCATGAGCAATGACGCGCGTTGCGACTTGTACGCATTGGGCGTGATGATGTTTGAGATGCTGTCGGGGCGCTCGCCGTTTGTGACGTCGTCGCCCAGCGCGCTGCTGGTGCGTCAGGCCAACGAAAACCCACCGCTCACCAGCGCCATCGTGCCAGACGCCCCCGCAGCGTTGTGCGCGCTCATCGACATGCTGATGCGTAAAGAGCCAAGCGCACGACCTGCCAGCGCGCACGCCGTGCTGCAGGCGCTCATGCACCTGCCACCACAGTCGACTCACCCCACCACCACGCAGCGTTTTGCCGCCCTGTCGACGCAACTGGGCGGTGCGTTTCACGATTCGCTCGCAGCGCCCACCGACGCGCAGGTGCCTTCACCAACGGCCGACTTGAGTGCGCAGGCGAGCGGCTTTGACGGCGCCAGCGTTCGCCCCGCCCCGTTGACGCCGTCGACGCCGCACGCGCCGTTGTTGTCGCTGCCGGCACAGTCCGCGGTCGGCACGTTGATGCTGTCCACCGTCGCACGCCCGGCGTCGTGGTGGGTGGGGCTCGCTGCGGCCGCGGTGATAGCGACCGTTGCTGTCGCGGGTTTTGCCGCGCGCCCGGCGCCCGTGCCGGCGCTCGCGGCAGTTGCCCCCGCCCTGCCCGTGCCGGCCGCCGTCGCGCCGCCGGTCGAGGTGCCGGTCGTGCCTCAGGTGCCGGCGGTGGTGCCCATGGTGGCGCTGCCGGTTGCGTCCGCGGCGCCAGCGAAGCTCGCACGCTCCAAGGCCACGCGCGTGGCGCCAAAGACACGCAGCGAAGCCGCACGAGCTGACGCGAAATCGGCGGTTGCAGTTGTGGCCGAGACCGGCCCGCCACCCCTCACCTCGCAACTGATCAAGGCGGGCATCGTCAGCATGCTGGGCC
>JAYTVG010000062.1:0-8564 GCA_043744135.1 Deltaproteobacteria bacterium
CGACAACGATCTCGGGCCGGCTGCAAATGCGACCCACCGTGATGCCGAGGAGCGCTGCGAGCGTGGCCGCATGAGGTGGCGCGTCGGCGATCAAATCGAGCTCGCGGGCAAAGAGGTGGACCGGCAACCGCAGCGGCAGCACGTGCCAATCGCCGCGCGCTGTGACGCCGTTGTCGGGCGCCGCGAAGCCCCGCGAGGGCAAAAATGCGAAGTCGACAGGCTCGTGCGCACAAGCCCGGGCGAGCAAACGCTCATGAAACACCTCCGCGCGCGCGACCTCGGTGTTAAGCGCTCCTGACAGTGGCGGTGGTGGGCCAACAACCGACGCTGCACGCAGCGACAGAGCAGCAGCGGCCTCGAGCACGGACAGCGGGCGCCCCGTGATGGTTTGAAAGCCCGAGATACACAGCGCACCGACACCGCAGCGAATGCGCATCGCGTGGGCGTCCACTGACAATACGACACCCGGACTGTCTGGGTCGTTTTGCCGCGTGTCTTGCGCTGCCGCATGTTTGACGATCACCGCCCCACCGTTGTGGGCCAACTTGATCACACCGAAGCGGTTTGGGTAGGGGCCGAAATCGCACGCGCGCACCAAGCGCTCGAGTTCAATCGCCGGCTTCAGCACGTCGAGCACGCCCAACGTTGCCGGGCGATCGTGGCGGGAGAATTCCGTGCGCGCGACCGTGCGGTCCTGCGCAGTTGGTGTCACCTCACCGCGGTCAATCTGCTCCATCAACTCAACGAACGCATCAAACGCATTCGCGGCGTTTTTGATGTTGAGCGACACGGACGTCTCGGTCGCATCGAGCTGTACATCACGACGCACGAGGATGTCGCCGTCGTCGAGGCCCGCGGTCATGTCGTGCCACACCACGGCATGGTGTGCTTCACCGGCGCTTATCGCCCACGCCGAGCCGTTCATGCCTGCGTAGCGTGGCAGCGGACCGTCGTGGTAGTTGATGGCGCGCACGCGCGCTTGCGCGATGACCTGCTGTGACACCAGCCATGGCCACGTGATCGACAAGATGAGGTCGACGGGCTGTTCCGCGATTTTCGTATCGAGCGCCGTTTTGCTCCACACTGCCACGCCGTGCTCTTGAGCCCAGCGCAGATTGGCCGGCGAGGTCGTCACAACAGCAACGATTCGTTTTGATGCGGCGAGCAACGCATCGCCGCACCGCACCAGCAGCGGCTCTTGTCCAAGCAACACGCACGCCAATCCCTCGCGTTTGAAGCGCTCGTTCGCGCTGGCGTCGACGTCGTGCGTGCGCGGGGTCGCCGCATGCGCTGGGGCGCTTTTCGACTCGGGAGCGACAGTCAAAGTGGTCGACGTCGGGTGGGGCACGACGGCATCTATCGACGTCGGGGGATGAATAGGCGAGTCCACCGACCTCGGCGAAGGGTTAGATTTCGAAGCGCGCTTAAAACCCACGCCCTCGCGTTAACACGCCTGGGAACTTCAACGATAGCTCTGCGCCTGCAACGTAAACAGATGCGCATACCTACCGCCCAGCGCCATCAAGCGATCGTGAGTGCCGTGTTCGCAAACACGGCCATCGTTCAGCACGGCGATCTGATCGGCACTGCGCACGGTACAGAAGCGGTGCGAGATGACGATGACGATGCGGTGCTGCGCAAGCACGCGCAACTCCTCAAAAAAGCGCGCTTCTGCAGCGGGATCTAAGTTGGCGGTGGGCTCATCTAAGATCCAAACGTCGGCGTCGCGGTACAACAACCGCGCGAGCGCCAAGCGCTGCCATTGGCCGCCCGACAGGTCGTGGCCGCCCTCGAGCACGCGCCCAACGACACTGTCTAAACCGCGCGCGCCGCCACCAATGTCCGCGATCACGTCGTTTGCCTGCGCGGCTTGGATGGCGCGCAGCGCACGCTGCTCATCAAACGCGGCGTGCACACGACCGAAGCGCAAACCCTCGCGGACCTCAAGTTCATATGACGCGTAGTCTTGAAACAGCACGCCGACGCATTCGCGCAGCGCGAGCGGCTCCAGTGTCGCGATATCGACGCCGTTAAACGCGATGTGGCCCGACGTTGGGTCAAAGAATCTCAACAACAATTTCACGAGCGTACTTTTGCCTGCGCCATTTTCGCCGACCAAGGCGAGCGTTTGTCCGCGGCGCACCTCCAGCGTCACGCCGGCGAGCGCATGGTGCACGACGTCGCCGGCGCCATCATCGGGGTAGCAAAACCCGACGTCGTTGAGCGTGACGGTGTGAACTGGCTCGGTGAGTGTGGTCCCTTGGGAGGGTGCGCGCACCGCGGGCGTTGTCGCCAAAAACGAGAAGTAGTCGTCGAGGAATTGTGCGTGTTGATCAACGCCGACGAGGGACGACAACAGACTCCCAAGCTGCGCCGTGACTGAAGCAAACGCGCCGAGTACGACCGCGACGTCGCCAATGCTGAGTTTGCCGAGTAGCGCGCGCTCGCTGATCAAAGCGTACGCGCCCAGCAGCAGCACCGCCGACAACAGCCCACCCGCGAAGTCGAAGGCATTTGCCGATCGATAGATACCGCGCAGCTGCGTGTGACGGTGCTCCGACAGCGCCTGCGCGCGGTCGACGAGCGTGTCACCAAGCGCATACGCCCGCACGTCCTTGGCGTATTGCGTGTCGCCAGCAACGTTGACGAGGTAGTCATGCTCGCGTTCACGACGTGTGGTGGTCCAGTACAACTTGTACAGACGATCGTTGACCCGAAAGCGCACCGCGATGGGCGGAAACACGCTGAGCACACCGACGAGCAACAACAACGGATCGAGCGCCAGCAAAGCGGAAAATACCGTCAGCAACGTAATGGACGACGCAAACATCCCCACCAACGTCTGCACCATGCTGTGTGGGCGCCAACTGACGTCGCCACGCGCGCGCTGGAGACGATCGCGCCACCGCGCGCTTTCGAGCAGCGCGATATCGCTGTTGGCGAGGTGGCGTAAAAAGCGGAAGCGCGCGGTCATGTGGACGCGCTCGGAAAAGATTGACTGAGCGCGGTCCACCACGACGTTGAGCGAGCGTGTGATGAGCGCGATAGCCGCAAGGCCGATGAGCGGCCACAACAAGCGCGCATCTTTGACTGACGACGGGTGCTGCGCGATGCCGTCGATGAAGCGACCCGTCAGCAGCAAGCTCGCAGGCCCAACCATCGCGGTGACGACGGTGCTGACGGCCACAACCATCAGCGTTCGCGGCGAGGCAGCCCACGCCAGCTCGATGGTGGCGGAGACATTTTTGACGATGCGTCGCGCGCGTGTCCCCCGACCCGGTGTCACAGCTTCTTCGATGTTGGCAGCCGCGGCGGGAGGTTTGGCAGCGCTCACGTCAATACCCTTGCTCGACGTCGACCACGCCGAGCAACGGTTGGCCCGCGATGAAGCGCGCGACGTTTTCGCGCACCCGCTCAGACAGCAGCGGCACCGCCATCTCAGGCGTGTTGCTGACGTGTGGTGTGATCATGCAGCCGGGCAGGCGCCACAGGGCGTGCTCAGGTGGCAGGGGTTCGGGGTCAGTGACGTCGAGGGCGGCGCGCACGTGCCCACGCGACAGCGCGGCGACCAGCGCGTCGGTGTCGAGATGACCACCGCGAGCGACGTTGACGATGAGCGTGCCGGGGCGCATCGCGTCGAGCTCGCGGGCGCCGATGCAGTGGCGCGTACGTGGCGTCAGCGCCAGCGCCAACACCACGACGTCCGCGCTGTTGACCGCCTCGACGCACTCACTCAACGCGACCGTGCGCAAGCCCGCGAGCGGCACGGCGCGATTGCGCACGATGGTGATGTCGACGTCAAATGGCACCAACAACTTGACGAGCGCTCGCGCAATCGCGCCTGCACCGAAGATGGTGATGCGCGCGCCTGCCAGCGCTTGGCCAACCGGTGCAGACCACCCGATGGTGCGTGCGTAGCTCGGCAAGTTGTGCAGTCCTGCGAGCATGAGCGCGAGCGCGTGCTCGGCGACCGGAATCGCGTACACGCCTTGACCAGCGGTCCACACGCGCACAGCATCCAACACATCGAGGTAGGGTTCGATGCCGGCCCACGGCAGCTGCACCCAGCCGATGTGCGCGTTGTCGTCGAGAATTGTTCTAAGCGCGTCAGCCTGCGACGGTGCTGTCCACACCAAGCCCGCGGCGCGCGCGGGTTCGACGACGACGCCACCACCCGCCACCACCGCGTCTTTAAGGAAGGGACGCAAGCCCTCGGGAGCAACCGCGACGTGGCAGCGGTCGATCGGCAGGTGAGTCCTTAAAATGGATGCGGCGTGGACAACCACTCCGCATCATCATCACACCGCGCCTGCGTCAGCAAATGCGCCGCGGCGCTGCATGCGACCAGCTATCCAAACAGGTTCATCACCGCGGCCGAGATGACGGGCGCGATGTGTTTGGTGCGCATGAGTGCGCGATCGCTGGCCGATTGATCGAGAGGTACCGCGAGCTGCTGTGCAAACGCGATGGCCGCCACCGACGCGTTGCTCGAGCGAGCAGGCGCTTGGCCAGACTGAGCCGCGTCCAGCAACGCGCGGCGGTTGCTCGCGATGTCGCCAAACAACGTGCCGTCGTAAAACGCGTGTAGCGCCGCTTTGGTGAGGACCTGCTCGCCTTTGACGTTGACGTCGCTGTTGAGCTCGAGCAGCAGCACGAACTCGAGGCCGGAGGCGACGGTCCCTTGGATGCGCGCGCCGCCCTCTTCCGTCTTGTTGTTGGCCTTCACCATCGCGAGCAATTCGGGCTTGGTGAGGTAGCCTTTGTTGTCGGGGTCATACGTCGACCACAGCGCCGAAAACTTAGCGGGGTCGATTTCGCCGGTCGCGTCGTAGACCTTGGAGTCACCGGGGTGCTTGGCTTTGGCGATGTTGTCGATGGCGACGTTAAACGGCAAAAACTTGCCGGTGGTGGGCTTGGCGAACGCGCCGTTGATGACGGTGGCTGCGACCTCTGCACTCAAACGCGTCATGCCGAGGTCTTTGATGAAGTCCGCAGACTCGCGGCGCGTGACGATGCCGTCCTTGTTCGCGTCAAAGGGCAGCAGGTGTTTCATGAGACCGGTGGGTTTGTTCGCGATGGCGGTCATGGGACATCCTTGTGGTGCAGCGTCGAGCGCCGTCCTTCAAGTTGTCGTCCCAATGTGAGCAAAAGTGCGCAAATTCGCATTTGTACCGACACCGAAACGGCAAGCAGCTGAAAAATCGAGTCAAAACGCGCGGATCTCCCCAGCAATCAGGCGTTTTTGGGGTTTGACACGGTGACCGCCAGCCCACTGAACGCGGCGTTGCCGCTGAGCGCATCGATGCGTGCGACGTCCGTCAGGTCGTTGGCGCTGACGCCGGCGTGCGCGCTTGCGACACTCAAGCGCACGCCGGCGCGCGCGTGGCCGAAGCCGTGCGGCAGGCTGACCACGCCGGGCATCATGTCAGCGCTCACCGCCAGCGGCACTGTGACGCTGCCGGTGCGCGACGTCACTTGCACCTGGGCGCCATCGACGAGACCACGCGCGGTTGCGTCGTCAGGGTGCATCAGCAGGGTGCATCGGTTTGGGCCTTTGATAAGACGCGCGCTGTTGTGCATCCACGAATTGTTGGAGCGCAGATCGCGCCTGCCAATCATCACGAGGCCGCCTTCAACTGCTGCTTCGCTCATGCGCTGCTGCAACCGTTTGACGTCGTCGAGGTAGACTTTGGGGGCGAGATCGATTCGCTTGCTTGCGGTCTGCAGCGCGCCGGGCATGCGCGCAGTGAGCGCGCCGAGGTCGACACCGTGCGGCGCTTGACGCAACTTGGCGACGCTCAGTTTGTGCGGTCCCGTGCGCAGCAACGCATCCACCAGCGGCCGTGGACCGCGTGAGGCAAGCGCGCGTCGCGCCACGCGCATGGCGAGCGTGCGGGCAGCGGTGGGTTGCGTGCGGGTTGCGAGCTCCAAAAAGATCTCCCAGTCGTGGCGCGCGTCGGCGGGGCGCGCAAACAACGCGTCGCTGTAGCGCGCAGTGTTGCGCACCGCGAGCGCGTGAAACACCAAATCGTAGTGCTCACGCTGCAGCGGCGTCGTCGGCGGCAAAATATAGTGCGCGTGTCGCGTGGTGGCGTTGACGTACATATCGACCGACACCATCAGCTCGAGCATCGGCAACGCAGCGTCCAGACGCGATCCCTGTGGTGTCGACAGCACGGGGTTGCCAGCAGCCGTGATGAGCGCCTTGAGTTGGCCGTCGCCGGCAGTGTCGATTTCCTCCGCGAGCGTGGAGACGGGAAACTCGCCCGAAAATTCGGGCAGGCCGCGCACGCGCGAGTGGCGTTTCGCGAAATGGCCACCGGCACCCGTGCGTGCGGTCAAACTGACGATGTCGATGGCGGGGTTTGTGAACATCGCGCCGCCCGTCACGTCGAGGTTGCCGCTGACGGCATTGAGCACCACCAACAGCCACGCCGTCATGCCGCCAAACTCCTGCGTGCACGCACCCATCCGCCCGTAGATCACCGCAGGCGAGCGCATCAGTGTGGCTGCGAGCATGCGGATATCGTCGACGCTGACGTGCGTGAAGCGAGCGACAGCGTCAAGGTCGATAGCACCCACCACGTCGTGCAGCTGTTTCACGCCATCGCAGCACGCGGCCAAGTGGCCCAAACGCGCGCCACCGTCGAGCACGACTTTGAGCACGCCCAGCAGCAGCGCGGCATCGGTGCCCGGCACGATCGGGAGATGGCGGTCCGCCACCGCCGCGGTTTGCGTACGGCGCGGGTCGACAACGATGACCTCGCCACCGCGCTGTTGGATCGCGCGCAAGCGGTGCTTCATATCGGGTGCGCTCATGATGCTGCCGTTACTGACGAGCGGGTTTGCGCCCACGATGATGATGGCGCGTGTGTGGTCGACGTCGGCAACGGGCAGTAGGAATTGATTGCCGAACATCAACAACGCCGCCAGCTGATGCGGCAGTTGGTCCATCGACGTCGCAGAATAGTGCGCGCGGGTCTTGAGCGACCGCACAAACATTTGGCCCATCATCAAGGCGCCTATCGAATGCACCGTCGGGTTGCCTTGGTAGACCGCGACCGCCCCGCGGCCGTAGCGTTTTTGCACGGCACGGATGCGCTCAGCGACCTCGTCAAGCGCGACGTCCCACGACACCTCTTCGAAATCGTTGCCGCGCTTACGCAGCGGGCGCGTCAAGCGGTCGGAGTCGGTGTACAGGTCGCTTAGCGCTATCGCCTTGGGGCAGATGTAGCCGCGGCTGAGGGGGTCGTCGGCGTCGCCCTTGATCGACAGCACGCGCTCGCCGTCGTGCTCAACCACGATGCCGCACATGGCCTCGCACAAATTGCAGCTGCGGTGGTGCTTGAGTGTCATGGCTGCCTCAGTGGAAATTCACCGACCTTGGGAGGTGAACAAAGTAACTAGCGCGTAGCGCGTCGCATCGACGAGGGCCAGCGCACGCGTCATCAGCCGCGCGCTCGCGACGCTTGGTGGCACGGGGCGCCGGTCCAGCATCGATCTCGCCAACACCGCACTTACTCGCGCGGGCAGCCGGTCACGTCGATGACGTGTTGCGGCGCGGCACTCGCAGCGCTCAACGCGTACACGAACTGGTTGTTGTACGTGGCGATAGCGTCGGTGCCGCTGACGCCAAATCCATCGTCATCGACGACGTCGATGAAGGCGACCGCGCGGCCACGCGCAAGGTTAAACAGCGTCAAGTGCGTTTGCCCAGCGGGCGTGCTGGAGCCGACCACGATCGTGTTGTCGTCGAGCTTGGCGATGCCGTGCACATCGGCGCCGGGGTGAAAGCCCACAAACGAAGCGGGCAAAGCCACCTCAACGGGTCTAGCGACCACGCTGGTGTCAAAGGCGCGCACGCCGTCCGCACTGCCAACGAACAGTCGCGTCCCAAACGCCAACATGCCGCCGACAGTGCCGGGTGACAGCTCGAAATCAACGGTGTCCAGGGTGGTGGTGTCGATGAAGATGACGCTCGGCCCGCCAGACCGCCCGCCCGACGCGCTCAAGATTGCCAAGCTCGTGCCGACAACGACGGCACCACGCGCGTCGATTGGAGGATCGAACGGATGGCTATCCGTCGGCACCACCGTGCTCGTCGGCACCGTTTCAAGCGCCACGCGATCGAGTGCCACGACGTTGCCGCCGCTGCTGTGTTCGACGACGTACACAGTGTCAGCAGTCGCGGCCACAAAACGCGACGAGATGACGTCGGCCGAGATCTGCAGTTGCGCGGCCGCGTCAACCAACGAGACCACGCGACCATTCGCGGGCGGACCGCCTGAGACGTCGACGATCCACAATGGTGAGGGTGGCCCAGCCTGCACCGCCCCGCCCGCCGCGTACAGCTGCGTGCCCAACCGCGCCAGGCTGCCCATCGCGGGTGCGCCGCCGACAAGCTCAGAGACGGTGTCGAAACCCTCGCTGTTGCCGTCGTCCGTGCGGAGCGTAAAATAGTGCAGCGAACGCGCTTGCAAGGCGTACAGCCTGCCGTCGACAGCAGCGAGGTCCCTGGCGCCGTTATACGACGACGTCAAACGCGCGACCGACCCGCACGCAGC
>JAYTVG010000063.1:0-8563 GCA_043744135.1 Deltaproteobacteria bacterium
CCTTGGCCGGTAGGCTCGTCCGGTGTCAAGGAGTTGCTCGACGCCAACGACAACATCACGGGCTACGCCGTGTACACCAAAAAAGCGACCGGCACGACGGGCTCGAACTGGTACTGGTACGAGCGCGCTGGCAACGACACCGTGGCCGACGGCACCGGCGGCAGCGGCCCGCCGCTCACCATCTGCGTCGGATGCCACTCGCACGCCGGCAGCGACACCAACGCCAACGACTTCGTGTTTACCCAAGTCGGCGGTGCCTGCGGCGGCTAGTCGACGACGACGACGACGACGACACGGCGGTGCGCACGGTTCGGCGGGCGCGCCGCCTTTTCGCGTCCGTGAACTTTTGTTGGATGACGATACGCTGGCGGTTTGTTACGATGCGCGTGTTGTTGCTTAAGAGTGTTGCTCCTGTAGCGTTGGCGCTGGCCTTGTTGGGCCAAGCGAACGCGCTCGTGCACCTCGGTGTCGTGCGCCACGACCGCTGCGCTGAGCACGGCGAACTGGTCGAGCGTGCGCAAGCGCGGTCGCCAACGGCGCCAGCTGCGCCTGTCTTTCAAAGCGAGCGCGCCGGTGTCGACGCCACCACCGGCGTGGTCGCCGATGACGACTCACACGAGCATTGCGCCGCACTGATGGTTGCGCGCGCGTCGACCGCGCCACCTTCAGCCATTGCAGGCAAACCGCACGCCGCCACACCGTTGCGCGTCGTCGTGGCGTTTGCGCGCGTCCCCAGCACGCAGCAGCCGTATCGCACGGCACCGAAGACTTCTCCGCCCGTCGTTTGAGCTCGCATCCTCGCGCACGCCGCATCGTGCGCACGATCCGCCCTCTTACGACCCGTGCGCCTGGCGCACCGGCCGGAGTTTCCCATGTCTGTGTTCTTCTTGCGCGGCACGTGTCGCGCTGTCGTGTTTGCGTTCATCTTCCCCGTTGCGGTCCGCGCGCAGACTGCGGGCGTCCCTGACACTCCGGTCGAGCTGGCGCCCGCTGACACCGTCGACGCCGGCCCGGCGCCCGTTGACGCACCGGCCGCGCTCACGCCACAACAAGTGAAAGATCTCGAGCGTGAATTGCAACAGCAAGCGCCCGCGCCGGCCACACCGACGGCGGTGCCAGACCTGTCGCAAGTGAACTTGGCGGCCAGCATTCCCGGCATCCAAAGCATGAACCCCGACATGGCCGTGATCTTGGATTTTGCCGGTGCAGGCTTTTCGGCCGAGCCACTGCAAACCGGCGGACACGACCCTGACCACAACGGCTTCACGCTGCGCCAAGTCGAGCTCGCCCTCGGTGCCAGCGTCGACCCGTACTTTCGCTTCGATGCGGACCTGGTGTTTAAAGACGGTGTTGAAGTCGAAGAAGCTTACCTCACAACGTCGTCACTACCGTGGAGCTTGCAAGTGCGCGCGGGCGAATTCTTTTCGCGCTTCGGCCGCCAAAACGCTCAACACCCGCACAGCTGGAACTTCGTCGACCAGCCGCTCGTGTACGGCAAGTTTTTGGGAGAAGACGGCGCGCACGGCAAAGGTGCTGAGCTCAGCTGGCTCGCGCCGCTGCCGTGGGCGCTCACGGTGTACGGCACCGTGCAGTCGCCAAGCGGACCGTGCTGCGCGGCATCGTACTCGCCCACGGATGCTTCCACCGCCAGCGTGCGCACGGCGCTTGACCTCGTGTACGAGGGCGTTGTCGAGCAGTTCTTCCCGATCACCGACAGCTTGTCGGTGTTGTGGGGGCTATCGACGCAAGCTGGACCCGCGCAGTATCTCGCAAGCGATGGCCGCGCTGAGTTGCAAGGCACCGACGTGCTGGTGCGCTACAAGCCCGACGACAGCACGTCGCGTTGGTCCGTAGAGCTGCAAGCTGAGGCGTTGTTGCGCACCCGCCACGCCGGCTCAAAGCTGCTCGTCGACGAGGGCGGCTACGCGCAAGGCGTGTGGCGCATCAATCCTGAGTGGGAGACCGGGCTGCGCTACGAACTGCTAAACGGCATCGCGCGCGACGGCTACGACGCCAGTGGCCTTGGTCCGCTTGTGCAGCGAGGTGCTGGACAGGTGACGTTTTACCCCTCGCATTTTTCGCGGTTGCGTTTTGAAGCGTCGGTCGGCGACCGGCACGACGGTTCGTTGCCGGTGGTCGCGGGCATCATTGACGTCGAGGTGCTCATCGGCGCGCACGGTTCACACAGCTACTAGGTTCACGTCGCCAATCGTGTCGGTTTTTTTCTTGTCTCGCTTTTTTTTGAGGTGCTCATGTCCCGCTTTGTCTCCCCACGCGTCTACAACACCATCGCTGCGTTCGCTTCGTGCTTGGCAGCAACGCTCATTGCCAGCACGCCCGCACACGCCAAACTCAATATCGTTGCTACGACGCAAGATCCGGCCGCCATCGCCAACGCCATTGGTGGCGATCGCGTCAGCGTCACGGCGCTTTGCAAAGGGCGGCAAGACCCGCACTTTTTGGACGCGAAACCGTCCTTCATGCTCGCCATCAACCACGCCGATTTGGTGATGGCGATCGGGCTCGAGTTTGAGATCGGTTGGTTGCCTGCGCTGTTGACGGGTGCACGCAATCCTGCGGTGGCACCTGGTTCGCCAGGATTTTTAGATTTGTCATCGCTGATCGTGCCGCTTGACGTCTCCAGCGGTGCCGATCGATCGCTTGGCGACGTGCACCCGCTCGGCAACCCGCACTACTGGCTCGACCCAGAAAATGGACGCGCCATGGCGAAGGGGATCGCGTCGCGATTGACTGCGCTGGACCCATCGGGCGCAGCGACCTACGCCGCCAACTTGAAGACGTTTGAAACCACGCTCGACGCCAAGGAGCAGCGTTGGTCGGCCGCCATGGCACCGCTCGCCGGCACGCCCATCGTGACGTTTCACAAATCATGGCCGTACTTTGCCAAGCGCTACCAGCTCAACGTCGTTGACTTCGTGGAACCAAAAGCGGGCAGCCAACCCACCGCGCAACACACCGTGGCCGTCATCCAAACGGTGCTGCAAAAAAACGTCAAAGTCATCTTGATGGAGAACTACTACGACCGCCGCTCGCCCGATCAAATTGCTGAACACAGCAAAGCCAAGGTGGTGTTTGTGCCCGCGATGGTCGCCGGCGACGACAAGATCGTCACGTACTTCGATCTATTCGACGCCATCGTCGCCGGCGTGTCGACTGCCGCGGCCGGAGGTTGACGTGAGTCTTGAGCTTCAGATCCTGTTGCCGGGTTTTTTGGCGTGCTTGCTGCTGACCGGTTTCCTCGCCTATCTCGGCCTGCACGTGCTTGCGCGTGAGGTGATCTTTGTCGACATCGCGCTTGCGCAGATCGCAGCGCTCGGTACCGCGGTGGCGTCGTTTTTCGGTGTCGAGCCGCACACCACAGCGTCGTATCTTTGGTCGCTGTTGTTCACGTTTGGTGGGGCTGCGCTGTTCGCTGTGACGCGCGGCGTGCGCAAGCGTGTGCCGCAAGAGGCGTTCATCGGCATCATCTACGCGGTCGCTGCGGCGTCAGCGATCGTGGTCGCGAAATTCCTCGCTCACGGCGACGAGGAGATCAAAGAGATCCTCATCGGCAGTTTGCTCACCGTCACCCTGCCCGAGGTCGCGATGACCGCCGCGGTGTTTTTCGTGTTGGCGATTTTGCATTTCATCTTTCGCAAGCGCTTTTTGGAGCTGTCGTTTTCGCCTGACCATGCACAACCTGAGGGCATCAGGCCCATGCTGTGGGATTTGTTGTTTTACGCGACGTTTGGCGTCGTCATCACCAGCAGCGTGCAGATGGCCGGGGTGTTGTTGGTGTTTTCGTTTTTAATCGTGCCGGCGGTGGTGTCGGCGTTATTCACGAAACGCCTGATGGTGCGCCTCGCCGCCGCGTGGGTGCTCGGTGCGGTGGTGTCAGCGCTTGGCTTGTGGGGGTCGTTTCGACTCGACCTACCCACCGGCGCCGCCGTCGTCGTGACGTTCGGCATCGCGCTGCTGTTGGCGGCGGTAGCGCGCGCGCTGTTGTCGTGGCGCAACCAGCGCGCATAGCAGCGCAAAAGCCCTTCGAAATGGCGCACAGACGCACTAGCCTCGTGAGATGCCGAGCGTGACCTTTTCGCAGACACTGCAAACGTTGGTGCGCGCGGGGCCGCTGTCGCCGTCGCAGGTCGCGCAGTTGGTCGTGGAGGCGCAAGACAACGGTGCGCTGTTGCCGGCGGGGCGCTCGGCGCTCGAAACGGCGCTTGAGGCCTACGGCAGCACGCACTTTCGTCCCGCGGAGCACGCGGCATTGCGCGCTTTTTTGGACGATCCGCGACGGCCGTCGGCACCACCCGCGCAGTGGAGCGCGCTGCGTCCCGCGTCACCGCTCGTCGGTATTCGCGTCGCGCAAGCGCAAGGTGGCATCAAGCGCACCGTCACGTTCACATTCGATGCCGGCGATCACGCGCAGTTGAAAAACGTCGCGCTCAACGGCTCGTGGGACAAACGCACCGGCGCGTACGCCGAGCAGTGGGGTGCTGAGACGCTTGCGATGGTAGCGGTCGGCGACGGCCGCTTTCAAGCGACCGTCGAGCTGCTCGACGATGGCAGCGCGCGCGCATTTTCGTGGGGCGTCACGGTCGATGGGCCGAGCGGCAACAACCAGTGGGCGGTATTTGGCGAAGAGCCGCTGAAGTTGACGCTCGATGCCAACACGAGCGCGGCCATCTACGCACCCACGAGCTACCACCGCTTGGGATCGCATCGAAAGCCTGACGGCGACATCGCGTTTGGATTTTGGGCACCTAACGCCAAAAACGTCGCGGTCAAGATCTTAAACGACGACGGCACGAGCACGCTGCACCCGATGGTGCGCGACGCAGACGCGGTGTGGACGTTGCGTTTAGACGATGGTTTTGCGGCGCTCGAGCACAAAGCCTACGTGTACCAGCTGACCACGCCCGCCGGCGTCGTCGTTGAGCGGCGCGATCCGTATGCGCGTGCCATGCAAGGCGAACAGCGTGGCTTGTCGCGCGTCTATCTCGACCGCGCGACCGCCTCCGAGGTCAACGCGTTTACGCCCGATCACGTTGAGTTCATGCGCTTCGAGATCGACGGCGAGGCGAGCGCCCACCACGCGACACTCTTGCTGAAAGATGCGGACGGCACGGTGCTCAATCGGCAGCAGCTGCTCGCGCGCTTGGGCGCATTTGACGCATCAATGAACCCTACGTTGAGCGCACACCTTCGCGGTGGTGCATTTGATGACTTGTGGTCAAACAACGTCAACGACGACGGCAGCATCAACATGACGAATGAGGGTGGCGCATGGACGACGCTCGTGAACGCACCGCGTGCGCTTGAGGGGCTGCGCTACGAGCTGCAGAGTTGGCACCGCGACCCGAACACCGGCGTCTTGGCACTGCGTGACGATGTCAACCGCGACGGCGTGTTGTCGGACTTCGAGCGCATGGCATCACCCAACAACGACGCGTGGGACGACGTCATCCACAGCAACAGCGGCCTGAGCTTTCGTGCGTCGGTGGTGACGCGCACCGATGACTTCGCCTGGCAAAACGATGCCGCGCCGCGCGAACGCGATCACCGCAAATGGGTGGTGTATCAGCTGCACGTCGGCAGCTTCTTTGGCGCCGCGATGAACTCGCAACGCTCGACCTTTGACGACGTGATCAAGCGCCTGGGCTACCTCAAGGAGCTCGGCGTCACGACCATCGAGCTCAACCCCACCAACGAATTCGAAGGCACGCGCGATTGGGGCTATATGGGCGCAAACTCGCTTGCGACCGAGTCGTCGTACGGTTTTGTCGACGCCGGCGGGGCATGGGTCAGCGGCTATGAGGCGCTTAAGCGCTTCGTGGATGCGGCCCACGGCGCCGGTCTCAACGTACTCAACGACGTTGTCTACAACCACCTCGGCGGCGACGACAACCAACTTTGGGAATTGGACGGCAACAACAACCCCTATTTTAACTGGGCGGATGACGACGCTGCGGTAGCGGTGAGCAAGAACACCGACTGGGGACCGATGCCCGCGTACCGTCGACCGCACGTGAAGCAGTTGTTCGTCGATCACGCGGTCATGCAGATCGAGGAGCTGCACTTCGACGGCTTGCGTTTGGATTTCACGGAGCCGATGAAGGCGCAGTGGGGCGGCGGCAAAGCGGGCTGGGAGATGTTGCGCGAGATCAACCGCGCCGTGCACTTTGTTCGCCCCGACGCGTTCACCGCGGCAGAGCAATTCGACTACGACCCTGCAATGACGCGGCCGGCGGATCGCACACCTCAAGGTGGCGCCGGGTTTGATGCGCAGTGGTACACGCAGATCCAGCACGACCTCGTCAACAACAGCACGCCGTTTGAAGCGGGCGTGGTGCAAAGCGCCGCGCGCGGGTGGACCTTGAACCTCGAGCGCTTGATGGCGACGCTCACCGCACCGCGCGGTTTGGAGAGCTGGGGCAAAGCGTTGTCCATCCTTTCCAACCACGACGAGGTCGGCAACGCCCAGCGCACCATCACCGTCGCCCAACCCGACGCAGCACAAACGCCGCCGGACCAATACGCGCGCGCCCTTGCGCGCTTCGCGGCCGCCTTGACGTTGTTTGGTCCCGGCATACCGTTTTTTTTCCAGGGTGAAGAATCGCTCGCGAGCAACGCCCATCGCTGGGGCATGCCGTCGACGTGGGACATCGGCTGGCAGTGGGAGACTATCGGTGCGGACTGGGACTTTCGCACGTTGCGGCTCGACGACGCACAAGCAGCCACTGCCACGCAGTTGGCGACGCTCGACGACGGGCCGCGCAAAGCGGATGCGCGCTACGTCGCGATGTCACCGACCCAGCAGCGCGTGGTCGATGCGCTCGCGAGCATCCCGGCCTCACAGCGCGCGGCGTTCACTCACGATGTACACCGGCGCCAGATGCATACGTTTTTTCAAGACGCGATCGGCGCACGCGCGTCGAGCCCGGCGCTCAGCGCCGACGCACCGGTGCGGCGCTTGTTCGTTCACAACGACAACGGGGTGCTGGCGTTTGAGCGTGAGGCCGCGGACGAGGCCTACGTCGTGATCGGCTGCGCGCATCGCGATGGTTTTTCGGCCTACGACCTGGACCTGCCGGCAGGCACGTGGCGCGAGGTGTTCGACTCCGACGATGCCGTTTACGGCGGCGGCGATCGCAACAACCGCGGCCCAGTGTTCGCGGGCACAGCGACGCTGGCGCTGCCCGCAGGCGGCGTGGTGGTGCTCAAACGTCAGTGAGCCAGCGCTCAGCGACGCTGCAGGCGATACGCACGTTGTCGGCGGCGTTGAAACTGGCGCGCAGTGCTTGCACGCAAGGACGTGGTGAACGTCCGCGCCGCGCTTGTCGTGCGCCGTGACTGTTGCGGCTCGCCCACGTGCGAACTGACGCGTTGCGAACAAGCTGCGCACTCCACTAACGATGCGGCTTCATCAAGGGAGCCTTCATGAGCGATCAGATGCAGCGTTGGATCGATGGCGCGATGCCATTTATTTACTCCATTGGCCTCAAGCTGCTGGGCGGCTTGGTGCTTTGGTTCGTCGGTGGTTGGGTCATCGGCTGGATCGAAAAGGCCGTCGTGCGCGGCGCCGAGCATCGCAAAGTCGACACCACGCTGATCACGTATATGCGCACCAGCGTGCGGGTGTTTTTGCGTGTGGTGTTGGTGGTCGCGATTTTGGGTGTGCTCGGGGTCGAGACCACGAGCTTCGCCGCCATCTTGGCCGCCGCGGGCATCGCTATCGGCGCGGCATGGTCTGGCCTGCTCGCCAATTTTGCCGCTGGGGTCTTTTTGGTGGTGTTGCGCCCGATCAAGGTGGGGGATTTCATCAGCGCGGGCGGCACCGTCGGCACCGTGGAGTCGGTGGGTTTGTTTGTCACCACCATGAACACGCCTGACAACGTGAAGACGTTCGTCGGCAACAACAAGCTGTTCAGCGACAACATTCAAAACTTCAGCACCAACGCCTTTCGGCGCGTCGACCGTACCGCGCAGCTCGCCCACGGCGCCGACCTCAACAAGGCGATCGCGTTGTTGCGCAACAAACTCGCCACCATCCCAAACGTCGCCCAAAGCCCGGTCCCAGACGTGCACATCTTGGATTTTACGCCGATGGGGCCGGTGTTGGCCGTGCGTCCGTACTGCCACACCGACCACTACTGGGACGTCTATTTTGCAACGAACTTGATCATTCGCGACGAGCTAGGCAAGGCCGGCTTCTCGGTGCCCGAACAACACTTCGTGGTCGCAAGCAAACCCTAGCACCTCGCCACAGTGATCTCGCGTGGGCCCAGCGGCGCTTGGGCCGTCGTCGCGCGCCCGCGCTATTTGACGTCTGGCGCGGTCGCCACCACGTACGTGAACTGCAACCGCAAGCGCCCCGATGCCGGCAACACCAACGTCCACGTGACGATGCCGTCGGCGTCGACGGTGGGGGCGCCGCTGGTCTTGTCTGCGACCAGCGCAATCACGACGTGTTTGATCTCGCTCACCGGGATGCGCTCTTGAATGGTGAGCGCTTTTTCTAAAGGCGCCAAGTTCGACAAGAAAATTGACACCGCGTAGG
>JAYTVG010000064.1:0-8543 GCA_043744135.1 Deltaproteobacteria bacterium
GGAAAAAATCCTGCGTGCCCCACAATCGCGTGCCGACGTCGTGCTGTGCGATCCGCCGTACGCGATGGAGCTGAGCGCGACGTTGGTGGCCTCGTTGTGCGCAGCGCTTGAGCCTGATGGCGTGTTGGTGCTTGAGCGCGGCAAAAGCAGCACCCCGCTGACAACAGCCGATTTGCAGGTGCGCAAAGACAAGCTGTACGGCGACACCCGCGTCACGGTCTATGCGCGCTCGGCAAGCGGTGCTGTTCGTGACAGTGTCGAGCCGCGCGCAGTGACGACGTTAACCCCCAAGGTGCCGACCATGCATGTGGCGATCTATCCGGGCAGTTTCGATCCCCTCACCAACGGCCACGTCGACATCATTGAGCGTGGCCTGCGCACGTTTGATCGCGTCATCGTCGCGGTCGCCAACAACGCACAAAAAAACCACCTGTTCGCGCTCGACGAACGCTTGTCGTTGTTAGCGGCGAGCTTGCGTCACTTGCCCGGCGTCGAGATCGATTCGTTTGATGGCCTCATCGTCGAGTACGCGAGCAAAAAGGGCGTGCGCACCTTGTTGCGCGGGCTGCGCGCGGTCAGCGATTTCGAATATGAGCTTCAGCTCGCCAGCATGAACAGAAAGCTGCAACGCGAGATCGAGACCGTGTTCATGATGACGAGTGAAGAATTGTTTTACGTCTCGTCACGTCTGGTGCGCGAAGTGGCGTCCTTCGGTGGCGACGTGCACGGACTCGTCCCCGCGCCCATCGCACACGCACTCGACGCGAAATACCCGCGCAAGAAAGGCAGCTGATGCTGACCATCAACACCACCCGCATGTCTGCCGTGTCGCCATCTGCCACGCTGGCCATGACGGCGAAGGCCAAGGCGCTGCAAAAGCACGGCGTCAGCGTGATGAACCTGTCGGCGGGCGAACCCGACATGCCAACGCCCGCCTGCATCGTTGAGGCGGCGGCGCGCGCGCTGCACGATCGCTCCAGCCACGCATACACGGGCGCCCGCGGCACCGACGCGTTAGTCGCCGCGATGCAGACCAAGCTGCAGCGTGAGCAGCGCGTCAGCTACGCCACCAGCGAAGTGATAGCCACCGTGGGCACCAAGGGCGCGTTGATGTTGGCGCTCGACGCGTTGATCGGCGCGGGCGACGAGGTGGTGATCTTTTCGCCGTATTGGGTCACGTACCCCGACTTGGTGCGGCTCGCGGGTGGCGTGCCGGTGATCGTGCCGACCGACCTCGCCGACGGCTACCGTCCCGACCTCGACGCGTTTTCGCGCGCCATCACGCCACGCACGAAGCTTGTGGTGCTGTGCTCCCCCAACAACCCCACGGGCGCGGGCTGGCCCGAGGCTACCTTGCGTGCGATCATGCAGCGCCTCGCAGGCTCCGACATTTGGGTCATCTCCGACGAGATCTACGAGCGGCTCGTGTACGGCGACTTCAAGCACGTCTCGCCCGCGTCGTTTTCTGACGACGCCAAGTCGCGCACGCTGGTGGTCGGCGGGGTTGCCAAGGCCTACGCGATGACGGGCTGGCGCGTCGGGCTGGCGGCGGGGCCGTCGCTGCTGGTGGACGCCATGTTGACGCTGCAGCAACAGCGCGTGACGTGTCCAAGTGCCATCGCGCAAGTCGCGGCAGCGTACGCGCTCAATGAAGACGCCGATGTGAAAGCCGCTGTCGAGGCCATGCGCAGCACGTACGAAAAGCGCCGCGCCATGGTGCTGGCGTTGGTCGCGCAGATCCCCGGCGTGCGCGTCCATCCCCCTGAGGGCGCGTTTTATATGTTCCTCGACGTCAGCTCGCGCATGCGCGGCAGCTACCGCGGCACAGCGCTCACCAGCGACACCGTGTTTGCTACAGCGCTGCTGCAAGAAGCCCACGTGGCTTTTGTCCCGGGCACTGCGTTTGGAGGCGCTGGCTGCTTGCGCATGTCGTACGCCGCCAGCGACGACGACCTCAACGAAGGACTCTCGCGCCTAGCAACTGCGCTCGCCAGCATCACGACGCGCTAACGCTGCAGGCGAATCCCAAGCGCAAGTGGCGCATGCTTGCGTCGTCTTTGGCCGCAAGCCCACCCCTCGGCAAAAAATTCATCGACCTTGGGACATGAACCGTGAAGTTCACGGCACGCGAGGTGAGCGCTAGGAGTTGCCCTGCATCTCGCGCATGACTTGACGATGCAAGTCGGCCGCCTCTTGGAAGTCGGGCGCGATTTGCACAGCGCGGTCGAGCAACGAACGCACGACGGGCAGGGTGCCCGCGCGCTCGTAGCGGGGATTGCCAAGTAAGACCCGCGCTAGCGACGTCAAATACTGCGGCTTAGATGCGTCCAACCGCACCGCCTCGCGCAGCGTCACTTCAGCCTCGTCGAGGCGATTTTGCGAAGCTTGCTCAATACCCTCGCTGTACTTCAAATCCGCTAACGACAAGCCGCCGCTTTGGGTGCTTTTCGACGGCTCTTTGTCCGTTGCGGGTTCGGCGCGCGCCTTGATCGAGATGGGCTCATCGGGCAGCGGCCCCGCCGTCACGGACGACACAGGCTTGTTCGTGGCGCTCGCGGTGCTCGACGCGCTGGGTGCCGCGGCAGCCGAGTTCGATGGTCCGCCGACGCCCGACATGATCGACGATGTCGACGCGGGGAGCGCGGTTGTGGGGCCCGCGGGTGCTGGCTGTTGGGGCGCGGCGGGCGGCGACGAAAACGGTGAGGCGGACCCACCAAACGGTCGGCGCGGTTCTTCGGTCGCGGTCGGTGAAAAGTTCAGGCTGCTGCCGAGTTTTTTGAGCGCCGTCTCAAACGCGTCGAGCATGCGCTCCTCACGGCGCTTCGCTTCAGCGTGCAGCTGCGCGATGTCTTCGGCATGGCGTTGACGTTCGTGGCGAATGCGGCTGCGAAACTGCTCAACGCCAGGGCTCCACTCATCCACCAACTCGAGTGCTTGCAACGCCGCGATCAGCCGCGATGCCTGCTCGGGCGTCACTTGTGCGCGCTCGACGGCCTCTTCGACCGTGAGGGCCTCGCCAAACAACCGCAGCAGTCGCTCGTCTTCACCGACGAGGCCAAGCTTTGGGCGGTAGCCAGCGAGTCGTGCGTTTGCGATCAGGTATTTGTCCCGCAACGTCTCATACGTCGCCATCATCTCGGTGGCGGGTGCGTTTCTACGAAACCCTTGCACGTAAATTTCGCCGGGTCCGAAGTCAAACGTCGCCGTCTGCGCGTCGGGTGCAGCGGCCGCTTGTACTGTGAAGCGCCCTTGCACGACGTCGAAGCTCTGGATGATTTGGTCGCGCGTGAGGTTGCGCTGCTCGACGGCGATGGTCTCCGCGTCCATATAGCCGAGCTCGACGAGCGCGTCGGTCAACTTGATCGAACGTTCGACGGATCGAACGGTGGCGGAACCGTACTGCGCTTCCGTGATGCGGCCCTGCGTCGACAACACCTTGCCGATGCGCTCACCAGGTTCAGAGGAATGAAAAGCCACGGGCAAGCCATCACGCAAAAACACCGTGCGTAAGGCGCCACCGGATTGCATCTGAATCGCGCCCGTAAACGCTTCTGCACGACAGCGCGCGAGCAGGGCAGGGTAGCGTAGCTCTTCAAACACGCCTTCGGTGGGGACGCCCGGGCCGAGCGTGCGCTCTTTGCCGTCGCCGCCGCGCGCAACTTTGGCCTCGAGCTCCTCGATGCGCTTTTGCGCGACCTGCGCGTTTTTGCGTTCACGCAACACTTGGGCGCGCAGCTCGTTGTTGGTTTTTTGCAGGTCTTGGATTTGCACGGGGTCCCCCTCGTCACCCAAGGGCGACGGAGACATCAGGTTGAGGCCTGAAGTTGGTTGGATCGAAGTCTTGGCGTTTTGTGAAGTGGATGCGTTTGGCGGGTCAGCGTTTGCCGCAGCCACCACGTCGTCGAGGTTGAAAACGTCGGCCAGCGGTGCGCTTGCTTGCGCTTGCGTGTCGGTGGCGCGCCAATCGGCACCAAACTCGACGTCCATATCGCCGCCGGGTGCGGGCAGTTCGCTGAGGTCTGACATGCCCGCGCGCGCGCCGGCAAACAAGCCTTCGGCGGTGGCGCGGCCGTTTGGGCTGTCTGACGCCGCGCCTTCTTGCGTGACGGGTTGCGGGTGGAGTCCGAGCCCGGCGGTAGGCCGCAGATCACCGGCGCGCATGCGCTTGATCTCGTCGGCGGACACCTCGACGGTGCGCGCTTCGACGCCCGCGTCGAGGGAAAAGCCGCCAGTAGGGCTATCGTATCGGCCGACGTTGTTGATGCCGCTTTCGACCGAGATGTCGAACTCGTTTTTGCGCTCGTCTTCATGCAGGACGGTTTCGTCGTCGAGGTTGCCGGCGGCGGCGCGCAGCGCTTCGGCGATCTTGATTGGACTGGTGGCGACGGGAAGAAACTCGCGCACACGGTATTGTTTTTCTAAGACGTGCCGGTCGCCTTGCGCGAGCTCGGCGGTGGTCAAGATCACAGCAGGGACGACCTCTGAGCGCGCCACGCGAAGTTGCCGCAGCAGCGTCGTCACGGCTTCGCCCGATGGATACTTGTCTTGCACCACGACCGCTGCGGCTCCGCGGCGCGCTTCGTCGACGAGCAACCCCGGGCGCTCGACCACGACGCCTTCAAGGCCGTCACGCATCAAGCGCGCCGCGACGACGTGCGCCACGCCCGCATCATCAATGCAAACCAAGACCCGCGGTGCCAAGCGTCGTAACCCTCGTGTCGCCAAGTGATCGACGCGAGCATTTCACAAAGCGGTGGGTGCCCGCGACTTTTCAGACGAATCCGCCTGCGACACTCGGCGCAGGCGGTACCTGAGCGCCATGCCGAAATTCACGTGCCCGACGAGACGAAGCCGGATGCGCGCGGGCCGCCAAGGCGAGCACGGACTTTCACCGCCTAACCGCGGCTAAAGTCACTCGCCGACGCAAAGCGGCGCACAAAGAACTTCCGTCCTTCGCAGGTGAACAAAGTAATTTGGCGCACGGGCAGCAGTTTGCGACACTGCGGCATGACGAGCGCTCAAACTCAACGCTTCGGTTTCGGGTGCGCACACGCGTGGCAACTTGTGATGCTGGTTGTCGTGACGGTCACGAGCGCGGCAACGCACGCGGCGCCGCCCGCCAAGAGCGTCTTTTTAAACGGCGTCAACATCGACGGCGTCGTCAATCAGCGCTTCGACAACGCGACCGTGGTCATCGACGACAAAGGCAACGTGGTCATTAGCGTCAAAGGCTACGAAGTCAAAACCGTGCAGGACAGCGCCCCGCCCGCGGCGCCGCAACCGGTCTCGAAACGCTATTTTTTGGTCGGCGAAAGCAGCGGGGTCGGTCTCGCACAATACGATATTGATGTCTTTGTGAATGCCGTGTGGGTGCGCCGGATCATGTCGACAGATGCTCAAAGCGTCGTCGAGATTTCAAAATACATGAAAAAAGGCAACAACGCTGTGCATTTCGCTGCGACGAAGAACCTAGGAGAAGCGCGCAGAAGCGCCTCGCCGCAACACTTCTTGAAGGTGTACGTCGGCGAGGGCAACATGGGAGGCAACAACGTCATGATCGACAATGCGCTCATTGAATACAAACGAGACGCAAGCGAGATGGGCAATTTCGCCAACGACTACACTGTCGAGGGACGCTGATGTTTACGCCGCTGCCGGGGCGCACCCAGCTTGGCGTAGCACCCGACACGGTGGTCGCCATCATTGAGTCGATAAACGCCCCCAACATCGCGATCCCAGACGTCGGCACCGGCGCCACCCGTGCGTACCTCATAGGTGTGCGCACCCCCGCGGGCGGCTATGCAATCTTCTGTTACCTACTGTTGGTTGAACTTGGGCGACCTATTTTATATATTTCGAACCCATCCGAAGTGAGCTTCGAGCAGTATGGGATGCTTGAGGCAGACGCGATTCAATTCGCTGAATCGATGGGCTTCATGCTCGACAATCTCAATTTCCGCGCGCAACCACCGGCAACCCAGGCCCGCATGGTGCACGAGCTGCCGTTTTTTCGCGAGCCGCCCCCGCCCACGGCACCTGCACGGCACCCGACCGGTGCGGTGCCCTCGATTGCACCCGCGCAAGCCGAGTCGATGCAGCTGGCCCGTTTGTTAGTCGCGTTTTAGGTCCAGTCGCCAGTCGGCGCGCGAGCTGCTAGGCGCTACCGCCATGCCTGCTTTTTTCACCGCCGCGTCGATCACCCGAAACCAAGCTGCGCCGACCGTGTCGTCGCGCGCGCGCCGTGCTGTGCGTGGCTGCGTCGCGTCGAGTGTACTCGCCGCTGTCGCGTGCGCCCACGGGCCAACGGAGACCGAGGTGAAATCCGCCGAGGGTCACTACATGGTCGCGCTGGCGCTAGCGCACGAGGGTGAAAGCGCCTCCACGTCGGGAGACTTGCAGGGACAAGACCTGAAATATCGCGAGGCGCTGCGCGAGTTGTTGGAAGCCGAAAAAACCCAAGCGATGAAAGCAGACGCGCGCTACCTCCTCGGCATGGTCTACTTTTTGGGGTTCGCGCGCTACACCGAGGCCGAAAGCCAACTGACCAAAGCAATCGCTCAGCGCAAACTGGAGCGCGATGAGGAATACCCCGAGGCCGAAAACCTCATGGGCAACGTGTTGATGTCCGCGGGTCGCCCCAAAGACGCCATTGCGTACTTTGAGCGCGCGCGCACCAATTTGCTGTACGCGACGCCGTACTTTGCCGAGATGGGGCTCGGCGATGCGTACTTCCGCCTCGGCCGTCACGACGACGCGGTGCGCCACTTGAACCGCGCGTTGGTCGCGCAACCGGATCTGTGCGGCGCGTACGTCAAGCTCGCTGAGGTGCACGTGGTGCGCGGCGATGAAGCACAAGTGCAACAGTCGCTGACGAATTTTTTAGAGCGCTGCGACTCAGAACGCTTGCGCGCGGCCGCCGGTCCGCGCTTGCTGGGCCCCGCGTACTTTCAGATGGCGCGGTCGAAGATCCGAGCCGGCGACCCGGCAGGGGCCAGCGCCGTGTTGCAGACGTGCGCTGAGCGATTCAGCGCGCAAGATATCGGCGAGCAGTGCAAAAAAGAGCTCGCAGCCCTGCAAGGCGGCTAGTCGATGGCGGCACCGCCCGACGACGTCACCACGGACGCAGTGGTGTGCGCGGTCGTGCCTTACTCCGACGACGACGCAGTGGTGCGGTTGATGACGCGGCTGCACGGTCGCGTCGGCGCGTTTGCGCGCAAAGCACGTGCGTCCAAGCGCCGCTTCCCAGCGCTGACGGCGCCTTCGATTGGGCGCGCTCGATTGCGTCCGCGTCGCTCGGGCGATTTGTGGGAGCTGTTGGAACTCGACGTTGAGCCCGTCGTGCTTGGCTTGGGCAACGATGCGCGCGCCTTGGGCCACGCCGCGTATCTTGCGGAGTTGGTGGAGCGCTTGGTGCCTGAAGCGGAACCCGCGCCTGAGCTGTTTGACGCCGTCAACGACGGCATCCGCCACATCGCGCGCAGCGGTGCGAGCGCGCTTTTGCTGCGCGCGGTCGAGTTGAAGTTGTTGCATCTGCTGGGCTACTTGCCGCCGTTGGTTGTCGTCGACGTGCCGGGGGCGTCGTGTGAAGCGTATGATCCTGTGGCCGGCCGCCTGCTGCACGCGCCAACAGCCGCGAGTGTGCCGTTTTCACAAGCAGCGCTCGAGTTGGCCCAACAGCTGTTCGCCCTGTCGTTGGTCGCGCCGATGCCGGTGGCCGACGCGCAGGTGCTTCGTGCCACCTCGCGTTTGTTCGCCGCGCACTTGCGCCGCCAGGGGGGGGCGCCGCTGCGTAGCATCGCGTTTTTGCGTGCGCTGCCGGATTGATGCCGGCGTCAAGAGCCGTTAGGCCTACCGCATGCTCGCTGTCGCCATCGCCGTCGTGTTAGCCGTCATCACCGGGGCGGCGCTGTATCCGCTGTTGCACATCGGTGCCGCACTGCCCGCCGTCGTCGTGCTCGTGGCTGCTTATTTGCTGATCGTCCGTCGCGTCAACCACCAGCTGCAAGGGGCGATGCAGGGCGTGCAGGCGGCGATCATGCAAAAAAACATCGATCTCGCCCTCAAGCACCTCGAGGCCATGCGCGCACGGTTCGGTCGGTGGGTGTTGTTTTTGTCGTCGCAGCTGGACGGGCAAATCGGCGGCATCCACTACCTCAAAAAGGACTTCGACAAGGCGCGGCCGTTTTTGGAGCGTGCGTTCATGCGCATGTGGGAGCCCAAGCTGATGGCTGCCGTCATCGCATCCGGCCAGGTCGGCAGCGGCAAGGCCGACATGGCCAAAGTGGACCAGCTCTTAGAGGCCGCGGCGCGTGTGGCACCCAAGCAAGGCCTGCTGTGGTCGACGTGGGCGTATCTGCACTGGAAAGCTGGCGACGGCAAACGCGCTGTCGAGGTGCTCGCGCGCGGGAAAGCGGCCCTTGGCGACGCCGACGCGACGTTGTCGCAAAATCTCTTGGCGCTACAAAACGACAAGAAGATGAAGATGAAAGCGTACGGCGACCCCTGGTATCAGCTGCATTTGGAGCAGCATCCCATGGTGATGC
>JAYTVG010000065.1:0-2585 GCA_043744135.1 Deltaproteobacteria bacterium
CACGGTGGGACCCAAACGAAGCGTGCTTTCATGCGCCGGCCAGCGCCTACGCCGCGATCGTGTTGTGGTTGAAGGCGCGTGAGCTGACGTTTATCGACAGCGCGCGCGCCTACCGTGAGCTGTCACTCACGTCGTCACTGCCGGCGCTACGGCCGTTTCAACGCGACGCGGTTGCTGCGTGGCGTGCGACGATGCGGCGCGGCACCGTGGTGTTGCCGACGGGCGCGGGCAAGACTGTCGTCGCGATGGCCGCAATCGCACAGTCGCAGCGCAGCACGCTGGTGGTGGTGCCAACGCTCGATTTGATGGCGCAGTGGCGCCGCCGTCTCGCGGAAGCGTTCGCGCTCAACCCCGACGATATCGGCCTCGTTGGTGGCGGCAGTCATGACATCCGCGAGCTCACGGTGTCGACGTACGATTCTGCGTGGGCACATATGCAGCACTTCGGAAACCGCTTCGGGCTGGTGGTGTTTGACGAGGTGCACCACCTGTGCAGCGAGAGCTACGCGGTGGCGGCGCGCATGTGTCTAGCGCCTTACCGCTTGGGCCTGACAGCGACACCGGAGCGCGCCGACGGCAAAGACGCGCTGCTTTCGGAGTTGGTCGGTGACATCTGCTTTAGGCGCGAAATCGAAGAGCTTGAGGGGGCCTATCTCGCGCCCTACGATTTGCACAGCGTCGAAATCGAGCTGACGGTGGCCTCCCGCCTCGCCTACGACACCGCCCGCCAAACCTACCGTGAGTTCATCGTGGATCAGGGCATCCGCATGTCGTCCGCAAGCGGCTGGGGAGAGTTCATCAAGCGTTCGGGGCGCACTGCGGAGGGTCGCGCCGCGTTGCTGGCGTACCGCACGCAACGCGCGATCGCGTTTGCGGCACCGGAAAAACTCGCGCAACTCTCGCGCATCTTGGCCCAGCATCAAGGCGTGCGCACGCTGGTGTTCACCGATGACAACGCCACCGCGTACACGATTGCGCGACAATTCTTGGTGCCCGTGATCACCCACCAAACGAAGGTGAAGGAACGCGCGACGATTTTGCAAGGTTTCGCTGACGGCACGCTGCCCGTGGTCGCGACGTCGCGGGTGCTCAACGAAGGTATCGACGTCCCCGACGCGCAAGTCGCCGTGATCATGAGCGGCTCCGGCAGCGTGCGCGAACACGTCCAGCGCTTGGGGCGGATCTTAAGGCCAAAGGCCGGCAAGCGCGCGGTGCTATACGAACTTGTCACCAAAGACACTGCGGAAGCATTCACCTCGCAACGACGACGACAACACAGTGCTTACCGTTGAACACATCAAGGTCCGTCGGCGCGCCGGCGTCGTGCAGCTTGTGCCGCATTGGGGCATCGAGCTTGTCGAGCTCGAGCCGCAGCTGCAAGCGCTCGTGGAGTCCGCGCGTGGCTGTGATGGCTGCAGTCGCGCCGAGCTGAGCCAAGCCCTGCAGGCTGTCCCGCTGCCGTCGTGCGACGTGCGCGCGCGGCGGGCTTTTTTGAAAGTGATCGAAGATGCGTGCAGTTTTGACGTCGCCACCACCAGCGCGGCTGAACTCAGGTCTGCACTGTTCGCGCGGGCAGCGGAGGCACGAGCCGCGGGAGTGTTCGATCGCGACGCGGTGCTGCGCGCAATTGCGGATGACAAATGCTTAACCACCGCGGAGGTTGAGCGCGCGATGTTCGCGGACCTCAAAGACGCGCAACGCGTCGCCACGCAGGGTCTCGCGGACGCTTCGGTGTTGCTCGCGACGTGGGAGCAACGCGAGCTACAGGCGGTGTTGTTGCGCGCGGTGCGGGTGCGTTTTGTGGTGCGCGCTACACCGGCGCAGTTGCGTGCGCTGTTACGCGCCGTCAAATTCCACCAGCTGCTGTTTGACGTCATCGACGTCGACGACGGCATCGCTATCGAGGTGCAAGGGCCGATGGCGTTGTTCGCGCACAGTCTGCGCTATGGCGTCAAGTTGGCGACGCTGCTGGACGCGGCGCTTGACTGCACGCGGCTGCGCTTGGAGGCGGACGTGACTTTGCGACGCCACGGCGCTGTTGAGCGCTTCACCCACGACTGCCACGTGGCTGCGCTCAACGTCGCCACCGCGCCGGCTGAAGATCGGCTGCTGCAGCAACTCGAAGGCGAGCAATCGCCGTGGCGGCCGCGCGTCGCGTTTGATGTGTTGCGCGTGCCCGGTGGCGTGATCGTCCCAGACTTGGTGCTTGAACATGCCCAAACGCACGAGCTGGTGTTCGTCGAGGTGATGGGGTTTTGGAGCCGTGACGCCGTGTGGAAGCGGGTGCAGTGGGTGCAACAAGGGCTACCGTTTCGCGTGGTGTTTTGTGTCAGCGAACGCCTCCGCGTGTCGTCGCAGGCCTTACCCACGTCGTCACCAAGTGCGTTGTACGTATACAAAGGTGCCATCATCCCTTCGCGACTGCTTGAGCGTGTGCGCACCGTCTCGACAAATCAAGCGTGATGCGATGGTGTTGCGTATGAAGACCGACCGACGTGGCGCAGATCGCAGGGTTCGAGAAGTCCAAGTCAGCGCGGACCGGCGCGCCACCGATCGCCGCCGTCGCGACCGGCGTCGGCATGCGC
>JAYTVG010000066.1:0-8530 GCA_043744135.1 Deltaproteobacteria bacterium
AGTGGCGATAGATGCCGGCTGCGATGAGCGCGAGCGGTCGGCTGATGTTGAGCGGTTGCATCAGCTGCACAAGCGTCAGTCCACCCGACATCTCGTACGATCCAAAGTAGCGCGCGACGACGAGTATGATGGCGATCTTCGCGAGTTCTGACGGCTGGCCACCGATGGGACCGATGTCGAGCCAACGTTGCGCGCCTTTGTGCGGGACGCCGATCGCGAGCACCAACACCAGCCCTGCACACGTCAAAACGAACAACGGATACGCCGCGACCTCGAGCGTCTGCAACCGCATGCGCGCTACCAACACCATGCACAACAGCGCTCCGCCCACCCACAGCAGCTGCGTGAGCCACAGCCCCGGCATGGTCGCGCGCGCCGCCGACGCGATGTTCATGACGCCGATGAGCGCGATGACGATGGCGACCGCGATGATCGACAGCGGCCATCGCGAGAGGTTGTCTGACGAGCCGGTGGACAGCTGCACTAGTTCCCCTTCGGCTTGGCGGGCGCGGTGGCGGCTGGCTTGGTCGCCGTCGTCGCTGCCGGCGCGCGCGGCTTGAGCGCGGTTGATTTCGGTGGCGCGAAAGGCGTGGGCTTCGCGGTAGCGTCGGGGGGCGCGTCGCCTTCGGTTGGCTCGTGCGTGAGGTCGGGCGCCGTCTCTTCGGTGGGCTCGATCTTTTTGGGCACGAACACGATGGGGTGTTTGGCGGGCTCGATGGGCGGATAGTTCGCATAGCGGCCATGCCCGCGCACTTTGGTGAACCAAGTCTTCATCACCTCGCCCGTGACGGGGCCCGACGTCGAGCCGCCAAAACCACCGTGCTCTGTCATGGTGACGACGACGATTTCGGGTTTGTCGTAGGGCGCAAACGCGACAAACCACGCGTGGTCGCGTTGCTCATAGGGTACATCTTTGGCGTCGACGTGCTGAACGCTTTTGGACAGCTTCACCACTTGCGCAGTGCCAGTCTTCCCAACCATCTTCACGCCGCCTGTGCGCAGCCATTCAGACATGGCCGCGTGCTCATCTTTGCGCCACATCAACCCAGCCGCGGTCCCGCCCGGATCGGTGACGTGCGACAGCGCCTCTTTCATGATGGCGAGGTTTTTTTCGTCCAAGCCCAGCTGTGCGACGACGACGGGATCGTGAATTTGTTCGATATGACCGTCGGCGTCTTTGAGCTCGCGCACGATCTGCGGCTTGTAGATGGTACCGCCGTTGCCGATCGCGGCATACGCGACGGCCAACTGCAGTGGTGTGACGGTGACGTCGCCTTGGCCGATCGAGTTGTTGACCACCAACCCCGGCGTGTACGCGCCGAATCGGCGCACGTAGTAGTCGCGGTCCGGCATGATGCCAGGGGTCTCTCTGTCGAGGTCCAAACCGGTGCGTGAGCCGAAGCCGAAGATGCGCGCGGTCTCGGCGAGGCGGTCGGGTCCAAGCTCGTACCCAAGGCCGTAAAAATACGTATCGCAACTGTACTGCAGCGCGCGCACGAGCGCGATTTGTCCATGGCCACCGCGATTGAAGCACCGCCACATGCTCCGCCCCAAGCGAAAAAAACCCGGGCATGCGCGCAGCGTGCGCTCGTCGATGAGTTTGTTGCGCAGGCCGGCGCTGGCGGTGATGGCCTTAAACGTCGAGCCAGGTGCGTAGTGTTCTTGGATGGCTTTGTTGGTCCAGGGCTTTTGTGGGTCCTTGTCGAGGCGGCGCTTTTCATCCTTAGACCACGGACCGCTCACCAAGTTTGGGTCGTAGTTTGGGAAGCTCGCCATTGCCAAGATGAAGCCGGTGTTCACCTCCATCGCCACCACGGATCCGGCGACTCCGCCAAATGAATTTTCTGCCGTGTGCTGCATCTCGGCGTCGAGCGACAGCGCAAGCGATGTGCCGGGCGTCGGCGGCTCGATGCGGCCGTCGCCGAGCAACTCTTCAGCGATGCGCGCACCCATGTCCCTGCCTTTGGCGTCGACGACCACGCGCTGCACACCATCTTTGCCGCGAAGCTCGTCTTCATGCGTGGCCTCGATGCCGCGTCGTCCGATGAGGTCACCCAAATAATAGCCCTGATCCTTTTTGCTATCGAGCTCGGTTTGGCTCACCTCATTTAAGTACCCGAGCACGTGCGCTGCGGTGTTGTTGTTGCGGTACCTGCGCTTGTGTGTGTCGACGACCGAGATGCCCGGGATGTCGCCCAAAGACGCAGCCGCCGACAGGCGTGCGTAGACTTCAAAGCCGACGTCTTCGAGTAACAGCGTGGGCTTGAACTTACCGAGGCCCTGGCTTCTGAGCAGCGCGGCAGCGGCGCGGTCCTTCATCTCTTGCGCGGGGATGCCGGTCAGGTCTTGCACGCGCTTAAACACCGATGCGCGCGACGGGAATTCACGACCGTGCAGCAACACACGGCAGCTGCCGTCGTCACGGGCGCGCTCGATATCCACGCCGCGCAGTTCATGTTTTTGCGCGATGCCCTCGAGTGCCGTGCACTGCGCGGCACCGACACCGTCTTTGGCCACCACAACGTCGTGGACGTCAAGCACTGCGCTCAAAAGCCGCGCGTCGAGCTCTGCGATGTCGGTGCGCGCAAGCTCAAGCGGCTCAAGCGCCCGTCGCAAGCTGCGTTGGGAGTCGGGCAAAAACGCCACCGTCAAATACACGTCGTGGGAGGGGCGGTTGTCGGCGAGCACATGGCCCGCTTGATCGTAGATGGTGCCGCGCGCGTGCGGGATGCGCCGCTCTTGAACAAAGTTCGACGCTGACTTCAAGACGTATTCGTCACCCTTGACGACTTGCAAAAAGTACAAGCGCACAACGAGCACCATGAAAAACAAGCCGATGGCGGCGGTGGCCACCACGGTCTTTCGTCCCTCAAACGCTGGCTCAAACGCACTTTTCACGGCTCAGTCCTGGGGCCCATCGGCAGCCCTGATGCTGACACACGCGCGACCAAACGGTCACGCGCTCGGCATGCTGCGCAGCTTGCTGTCGATAGCTTGCCACACCACAGAAGCGATTCGGTCAGCGCCGCTACGCCCATCGAGCCGGTCGATCTCTTGGATGCCGGTGGGGCTCGTGACGTTGACCTCGGTGAGCTTGCCGCCAATCACGTCGATTCCTACCAAGAACAACCCTTGCGCCTGCAGCAGCGGGCCGATGCGCGCGGCGATGGCGCGGTCGTCGTCGTCGATGGTGGCGCGCACAGCGGTACCGCCGACATGCAGGTTTGAGCGCACGTCGTCGGCGCGGGGCACGCGCAACACCGCGCCGATGGCGATGCCGTCGAGCAAGATGACGCGCTTGTCGCCCACCTTGACCGCGGGCAAAAATTCCTGAGCGATGGCGTGGCGCTTGCCCTCGTGCGTCAACAGGTCGGCCGCGGAGCGCAGGTTTGGATCGTCGGCGCTAAACACCATCACGCCCATCCCTCCCATCAAGTGCAACGGCTTGAGCACGCCTTTGCCTTGCTGTTTGACAAACGCGGTGAGCACGTCGCGGTTGGCGGCCACCACCGTTTTTGGCATCAAGTCCGGGAACTGCAGCGGCCACATCTTTTCGTGCACCACGCGCAAGCTGCGCGGGTTGTTGAGGACCAACGTGCGAGCGGGGTCAGCGAGATCCAAGATCATGCAAGCGAACAGATAGCCGTCGTCGACGGGCGGGTCTTTGCGCATCCAAATGACGTCGAGGTCCGCAAACGCGAGCCGCTGCGGCTTCGCCAACGTAAAGTGCGGCGCGCCGTCGCTGCTGGGCCGCATGACCTGCGCTTGGCAGGCGAGCGCGAAGCCGTTGGCACCATCGGCGAACAGGCCGTTGACGTCGCACACAACGTTGTCGTGGCCGCGCGCTTGACCCTCAAGCATGAGGGCGAACGTGGTGTCTTTGTCGGGGTGGGATTGCGCGAGCGAGTCCATCACATACAAGACGCGGAGGCGTTTGGTGGTCATGCGCGGAGCCTTTGTTTGTCGTCGTCAGTCAATCTGGAAGGCACACGATCGTAAACGGCCAGCGCCAAGAACATCCGCGTGCCGCCTGCGACTAAAAACGGCATCGTGAAGGGAATAAACGCCAACAGCCAGCCTAGCGCGCCAAAGCCGCACGCCAACACGCGCTGCGACGACACCGCGTTCACGCGGGCACCGACGTCGAGGGTGTGGCGGGCTTGGCTGCGCGACATCGCCTCAAGCGCAACAAACGCAAACGTCCACGCCAGCGCGAGCGGTGCAGCGACGATCGCGCCGACGCCGGTGAGGCCGAGCAACCACAAGGGGATGGCGACGACGAAGTACAGCGCTAAACGCAGGGCGGTCGCGAACAGCTCGCGCGCGAGCCCGCGTGCGGCGCGCACAAACGAGAAAGGCTCGGCGAGCGAACGACCGACCACGACCGCTTCCGTCTCTTCGCTGACGAGGTCGAAAAACGGATCGCATAACACGCCTCCGACCACCAACGTGAACACGACGCCCGCCAACAACAACAGCACCACGCACGCCAGGTACAGCAGCGGGCGCAACCACGACAGGCTCGGGCCGCTCGTAACGGCGGCGACGACGTCATCGAGCGATCGGATGCCGACAAGCATCACGCCGACAAACAACAGCGCTTGGATGAGCATCGGCAGCAGCGCCCAGCGCAACACCTTGGGGTGCTTTAAGACCAACGCGATACCACTCGCCATAAACGCGGCGCCCGCGAAAAAGCGCGCGGGTGCATCGCCGGCAGCGCTATCCACAAAGCGAGTGATCGGAGCTTCAAAGCGCGCTGGCTGCGAGGGAACTTGCACCGCGCCACACTGCAAGCCTTTTTCGCGGTGTTGCAACCGGGCAGGTCGCCGGCGCGCAAAGATGCTAACAGCGCGAAACGTCGCGCCAGCACGGGCATCTTAACGCGGCGGCGGACGGCGACACCCACGGGAGCAGCACTATGAGCACAATTCGACCCACCGAGCGGGACGACCCGGGCGAGCCCATCGAGTCGCGTGACGCATTGCTTGAGGTGTTTTCATCGTCGGAAAAGCCGCCCGAGAAGTTTCGCGTCGGCACCGAACACGAGAAATTCGGGTTTATCCGCGCCACACGTGAGCCCCTGCAATTCGACGGCGACAACGGCATCGAAGCGATCCTGCACGCCGTATGTGACCTTGAGCCCGGGTGGACCAAGGCGCAAGATCGCGGCCGAACCATCGCGCTGTTTCACGAGGACAACTCGAGCATCACGCTGGAACCCGGCGGCCAACTCGAGCTGTCGGGCGCGCCGTTTCGAACTGTCCATGACACCAGCGCCGAGGTGGGGCGCCACCTGACGCTGTTGCGTCGCGTGTGCTTGCCGATGGGAGTCGGCTTCATTGGCATGGGCTTTCACCCGACGGCGACACTTGAGCACATGCCGCTCGTCCCTAAAGCGCGTTACGCGGTGATGTCGCGCTACATGCCAATGGTGGGCTCGCGCGGCTTGGACATGATGAAGCGCACCTGCACCGTGCAAGCGAACTACGACTGGGAAAACGAACGCGATTTTGTGACGTCGTACCGCACGGCGCTCGCAATTCAGCCCTTGGTTGCGGCGCTATTTGCCAACAGCCCGTTTGTGCACGGCAAGGTGTCGGGGGCGCTGTCAGAGCGGCAGCAAGTGTGGGCCGATACCGACGGCGCGCGCTCGGGTTTTCCACAGTGTGTCCTCGACGACGACTTCAGCTACAGCCGCTACCTCGATTGGGTGTTGGCGGTGCCGATGTACTTCGTGCGCAGAGACGGCGAGCACAAAGACGTGGCGGGCGCGAGCTTCGTCACCTTCATGAACGAGGGCTTGCTCGGCGCCAAAGCGACCCAACGCGACTTTGCGGACCACCTCACGACGCTGTTTCCTGAAGTGCGCGCGAAAAAGGTGCTCGAGGTGCGCAGCGCAGACTGTGGCGCGTGGACGCACATCGCCGCTTTGCCGGCACTGCACAAAGGCGTGCTGTACGACGCGCGCGCCAAAGACGCCGCATGGGCGCTCATGGACACTCCCACCAGCGTCGAGTTGTCGGCGCTACGCGCGGACGTCGCTGTGCGAGGTTATCGCGCGAGTTATCGTGGCATCCCCGTGCTCGCGCTGTGCGAGCAGCTGCTCGAGATCGCGCGCGCGGGCCTACAGCGCATCAACCACACCGACGCCAAAGGCCGAAACGAAAGCTGCTACTTGCGCGCGCTCGAAACCAGCGTCGAACGTGGCGAGACATTTGCGGAACGATTGCTGCGTTTGTACCGCGACAACTGGGGCCACAACCTCGATCGCTTGTGGGACGAGGTCGAATTTTACGACGAGGATGACAGCCGAGAGATCGCCGCACCGCAGTGTGTCTAGCCGGCTGTTGGGCCGGTTCTGACGTCGTCAACGGGTGCCAACCGTGGCGCCGGCTGACCGCGCGCCTGCACGCTTCACGGCGCGCAGGGCCCCTGCCGCACGCGCGTCAACTCAAGCAAGCTCCACACGTTCGCCCCGTGATTGCCGAGGTGAAAATACAGCGGGGTGCCTGCCGGTTTGTCGAGCTGGGGTTCGAGATCCGGCGCGACCACGGCGCTGTTGGTGGGGATGTCGACAAACGCGCTCCACACCTTGACGTCATCAACAGCGACCGCCAGCTCGGCGCGCGCGAGCGGAAAGGTTTGTTGGGAGAAGTAAAACACACGCGGCAGCACGTGGTCGTCGGGGGTCAGCTCGATGAGCGACGGTTGCGTGACCGTCGCCCAGCCGCAACTGGCGTTTGTGTCGACGTCAAGTGCGATAGGGCCGCTACCAAACGGCTCCGCGCGAATGTCGGTGCCGGTGCAAAACGCGGTGTCGCTCGCGGGCGGCCACGGATCGTCGGCGGGCGCCACCACCTGCCACTGTTGCATGTCAACGAGGGCATCTTTCGCCTCGCATTGCTCGCTTGTGCATGCGCCCCAGGCCAGGCACGACGCCGCGCAGACGAGCAGTGCGCGCACCACCACTAGTCTTTTTTGCGCTTCAAGGACCACTCGCCAAGCTTGCGACGGATGGTGTGCTCGGAGAGCCCGGTGACGCGCGCCAACTCGCGATTGGACATCGTGCCGTAGTTGGCCTTGATGTAGCCGTTGGGGTCGTCGATAGGGTTGGCACCCTTGCCGCCCTTGGTCGCCGGAGCAGGCACTGACGCGGGTCGCGCACCCTTGGTCGGGGCCGCAGCAGGCTTCGCTGGCGCAGCCTTAAGCGGCACCTTCGGGCACTTCAGGTTCTAGCGGCTCGGGCTGTGGTGCAATGCCAAGGCGATCGAGCTCGATCGCGACGTCGACGTCCGCCATGCCCAGCTGCTCCGAGAGCTCCGACAAACGCTTGTCAGCACCGCTCGATTTCAAGTAGCCCACGACGTCAAGGGTGCCCAGCTCGCGATCTTCGCCCGCGAGATACACGATCTTCAAATAGCCCGGAACAGAGCGGTGCACGCGGGCGAAACGGCGGATGTCACGGTCGTACAGCATCGACCCGATGGGATACTGAAGGTGCGGCTCGAGGGGGCGCGTCTTGGCGCGTTTGATATTCTCGGCCGCCTCTTCAATGAGGCCGCGGCGCCAGTCCATCGCCGCTTCGCCACCCTCTTCAAACCCGCTTTCGTCGTCGCCCTCTTCTTCAAATGCGCCGGTCGAGTCGTGGATGTTTTCGAGTTCTTCGAGCTGTTTGCTATTAAAGACCATGGCGTTTACCTTGGGCGAAGCTTGAACAAAAACGTCGACTGCCGCGGCGCAACCGCTCGACGTACGTCTGCAATGCGTGACTTGTAGCCGGGCTCGGCGCCTTGTCAAGGCTACGTTGTGTTCGGCCACGGTCGGCGACTTTCATTTGTTCACCTCGCAAGGTCGGCGAATTTCATTGTTCACCTCCCAAGGTCGGCGAATTCATTGTTCACCTCCCAAGGTCGGCGAATTTCGGCAGCGCGCCGCCGGCAAACGCGCAAGCGGTGTTGACGCCGGGCGTTGCGACTGCTTAGTTCTCGACGCTGAGTAGCGATCTGTCGTTGTGTCGTGAGCGCTGCCGAATTATTGAACGATTTTTGAACGGACCCCCGCATGTCGATCCACCCCATCCTCGCCGAGATTGAAAAAGCATACGTGCGCCAGCTGCCGGATTTCCGCCCTGGAGACACCGTGCGCGTACACTTCAAGATTTTGGAAGGCGACAAGATGCGCACGCAAGCATTTGAAGGCGTTTGCATCGCGCGTCGTCGTGGCGGCAACCGCGGTACCATGACCGTGCGCAAGATGAGCTTCGGCCAAGGCGTGGAACGCGTGTTTCCGATGAGCTCACCGCAGATCGAAAAGATCGACGTCGTTCAGCGCGGTCGCGTGCGTCGCGCCAAACTGTTTTACCTTCGCAACCTGCGCGGCAAGAAGGCGCGCATCAAAGCGGCCAAGGAATTTGGCACCATCGTCGGTCAAAAGGACGACGCCGGCGTCAAGAGCTAACGGCGCACGGCGGTCGCTGCGCTGCAGGGCGTGCGCGCGACGCGGGCTTCGGTTGGCGGCTTGCGCGACG
>JAYTVG010000067.1:0-8529 GCA_043744135.1 Deltaproteobacteria bacterium
CTTCGGCGAATATGGTTTTCCCGAGAGCCACGCCGCCAGCTTCGCCATCTTGGTGTATGCCAGCGCCTGGCTCAAGACGCACTACGCCGCACACTTTCCTTGTGCCTTGTTGAATTCACTGCCGATGGGTTTTTACTTACCGTCGCAAATCATCGCCGATGTGCAACAACATGGCGTGGTGGTGAGGCCGGTCGACATCAACAGCAGCAGCTGGGACAGCACGCTACAGCCGCTCGACGGTGCGCACGCTTTGCGTTTGGGCCTGCGCCTCATCAAGGGCTTGCGCGAAGCCGTCGCTGAGCGGGCGGTCGTCGAGCGCGACACGCACGGGCGCTATCGCGACATCAACGACGTGGTGCGCCGAAACGACCTCGACAAAAAGGCGCGCGACACCTTGGCGCGCGCGGGTGCCTTTGACAGCTTGAGCACGCACCGGCGCGCCGCGGTGTGGACCGCGATGGACAAAGCACCACCGCTGCTGCGCGCGCTCAAAGATGACGACGTCAGTGCTGCCCTGCCCGCACCCTCACAAGCAGAGGTGCTGTTGCTCGACTACCACACGGTGGGTGTGTCCATCGACGACCACCCGATGCGCCACGTCCGTCCGCAAGTGCAAGCGGGCATGAAGGGCCAGCCGGTGCTGGGGGCGCGCGAGGTCAAACTGGCACGCCACAACACGCGCGCCTGGGTCTGTGGCCTCGTCACCGGTCGCCAACGCCCCGGCACCGCAGACGGCACGTGTTTTGTCACGCTGGAAGATGAAGACGGCATGGTCAACGTGGTGGTGTGGGGTCGCGATTTTGACGTGTGGCGGCACACCATCGTGACGTCGACGTTTTTACTCGTGCACGGTGTGATTGAGCGCCAAGGTTTGGTGGTGCACGTCATTGCCAAAGCCGTGCGTGCCATCAGCCCAAGCTTGACGGCACAACAGATCGACCTGCCATTTGCCTCTCGCAACTTCCACTAGCGCCAGCGACGCCGGCGTGCGGCAGCTCGAGTGTCGGCGCTTGCGGCATGTTGTCGAGTTGTTTCGCTCGCAATCACGCGCGAGTGCTACGATGCAGCGATGATCAAAGGCACGATCTTCGTCCACCACAACACCGCCACGGGTCATTTGGACGTGCACGCGGTCAACCACGGCGACTCGCCCGGCGCGCTCACGCACAATATGCGCGCCACCGAAGTCGAGATCAAAAACGAAGCGGGCGTCGCCCAGCACGACGACAACAGCAAATTCGGTCACGGCAGCCCGGTGTCGGCGGGGGCAGACACCGCACCGCAGACCGCGACCCTGGCGTTTGCCATCGGCGACACGTACACGTCCGAAGACCTGATGCCCGATGGTCGACGCATCCCGCGCCCGGTGCAGATCATCGCCGGCACGTGGCTGCGGGTGGGCTTTCGGCAACGGTCGTTTGCGACGCTGCAGATCCCACCACCGGGACAGATCGTGGAGATCCCGTACGAAGCGATGCTGCCACAGTCCAACAGCTCGATGTCGTCGGCACGCTCTCAGTATAGCTACGGATTTGTCGGATGGGACGTGGCACCGCTTAAGCGCGACGGCTCGCACATCCCCGCTGCACTGCAGGCGTTGCTCGCGCAAAAATCCCCGCACGTCGTCACCGGCGAGGTGCGCATCGTGCCGGTTGCAGACAAACACGACCCCGAGCGCCTCGCAGGCTGGGACGTCGTGTACGAAAACCGCGCGCAGGGCAAACCTGCTGCCGACGCCACGCACGGGTTCACCGCCACCGTCGTGCTCGTCAACTACAACGGCGACGGCGAAAAGAACGCTGGCTTGGGCCTTGAGTCGATGCCCTGTCCCGCGGGCGGCACCGAGGCCAGCCAGCACATCGTGGCCGGCGGCGACTACGGTGCGCACCTTGGTGTGGTCGCCCAGCCGGGTGGTGCTGTGCGCCTGGGCATTCGCGGTTACTCGGTCGCCAACACCACGCTGCCCGGCCTCAACGACGGTGCGCGCACCCTCGATCTCAGCGCGTTTGAACGCACCTTTGGCACCACACAAAGCGATTGGTTTGACGGCGACAAGCTCGGCTTGAAGCTCGGCGAAAAGAAGAACCGCGTGACGTTTTTTTCGGCAGGGCGCGCCATCAACGCCTCCTTGCCGGACACCATCTACACGGGTGCGGAAGCCTTTGAGCGCGCTGAGTTCAAGCTGCCACCGCGCGTGGTGGTGACGCGCGTTGCCGCGGACGGCGAACACGCCGCGGGCTGGCGGGTGGACGTCACAAACCTGCTGCCAGACCACGACAACATCGGGCCCATTGCGTACCCACTGCGCCCGCGTATCGATGTCGACGGTGCGCTCACGACCGCGTCGTTTTTGCGCGCAACCACGCTGACGCACCACAAGCGCGAGGCCAGCTGGTTCATCCCGATCGACGCCACCGCCGGCGACGCTGCGATCAAAAAAGGCACCTCGCTCATCGTCGACACCGGGCCGCTGGGTTGGCGTGGCACAATCGACCTGCCCGGCGCGCGCGACCGCGTCGACACCAGTGAAAATCCAGCGCGGTTTTGGGTGTTGCGTGAAAGCGACTACCTGCGTGCGGGCATGTTGGCGGCTGTGGCGCACAAAAACCCGTGAAGTCCTTTGACGACGGCGCCGCCCTCGTCAACCGCGCGCTCGGCGCCTTATGCACGCAGCTCAGCGCAGGCTACGTGCGTTGGCCGACGGCGCTGCGCGGCGCACGCCTGTATTTTATCGTGCACATCGACGGCGCCGATCACGCGCGCACGATCGCGATGGACGGCCGACCCCGCCTTTACGATGGCCTTGCACAGCCAGCCAGCGCGCACACGCCGTTTGTGCTCGCGCGCGTGACGCTGCCGCAACTGATGGCCCTGCTCAGCAGGCCCGACGACGCCGCGGCGCTCGTCCTCGACGGCAACGACGCGCGCATCATGCACGCGCTCGACGCCTGCCTCACCCGCTAGCGCCCACCGTCGATCTGCCGCGATGCAAGCGACGCAGCGGTTTGTGCGACGGGCTATCGCTAGCGCTACACTGACGACGTGCCCACCGTGAACAGCAGCTCGCCGAGCGTTTTGCGTTGTTGTGCATCGTGCAGGGCGGCGGTCGCTGGCGACGCATACGCCGCGTCAAACGCCAAGCGCAGCTGCTGCAACTGGGCACGCGTGAGTCCGTAGCTATCGCGGTCGGTGCGGCGCAACACCAAGCGGCGCAACACGTTGATGGCAAACGCCGCCATGTTGACGAGTTCGTGGGGCCCGCCAGCCGACTCACTCATCTGGATCATGTCCGACGACACGCTCAGTTGCTGCCGATTTTTCTCGCTCACCCACTGATCGGCGAGCGCCATCGCCTGGGCGGCGCTGAGGTGGTTGCCAACACGCGGGACGGCTACGGGCAGGGTGCGCATCGCGACCACGCTAGCGCGCCCGCTGAGGCTGCACAGTGCCTACGGTTTGGGGTGCGCGAGCAAAAACGCCCACAGCGTGTCGAGGTAGCTGGCGTTTGGGCTCGGCACGTGGGTCCCGCCCGCCACCGTCCACAGCTCGGCGGCGCCGCCGGGCGCGCAGTTGGCGTAGCTGACGGCCGAGGTTTCGGCACCCGCGATCTGGTCGATGTCAAACGCGGCGTCGGCCGCCACCGCCGTGTCGTCGCAAGCATTGCGCTCGGCCCACAACGCTGCCGTCTGCGGGGCGCTTGGGTACGCGGGCCCGCCGACGCTGCCGCCGTTGTACGCGATGGTCTCGTCGCTGGTGCCGTGCACTTCAAGCAATGCCACCGGCCCGCTGGGTTGACAGGCGTCGGCCTGAAGCGTGCTGGCCCCTGCCAAGCTGATGACGGCCGCCAGCACATCTGCGTGATCGCACGCCATGCGCTGCGCCATGAAGCCGCCGTTTGAGTGGCCCATCACGTACACGCGCGCAGGGTCGACGTTGGCGGTGGCCATCGCATCATCCACCACCGCGCGAACGAACGCCGAGTCGTCGACGTCGGTGCCGTCAAAGTCGCAGCACGCGTTTGAGGCGTTCCAAAACGGCTGACCGCTCGCGTCGACCGTGCCCTCGGGGTGGGCGGTGATGAAGCCATTTGCCTGCGCGAAGGCGCGAAAGCCCAAATAGTCGTCGATTTGCACGCCCGTGATGCCGTAGCTGTGCAGCAACACCACCAACGGCATCGGCACCGCGGGGTCGTAGTTGCTAGGCACGTACACGGTGGTGGGGCGCGCATCCCCGACGACAAACGAGCCGTCGATGGGGGCATACTCGCGCGCGGGAGCCGGCTGAGCTTTTTCGCGCTCCGCTGTAGGCGCGCAAGCGGTCAACATCAACAGTGCCGTCAGCGAGGGGATGCGCATCATAGCAAGCAGGCTGGCGCATTTTTTTTGCACGTCAACGCCACCCGCCGCCCCGGTGCCTGACATCGGCAGTCATCGTTTGGCTATGCTGCGGGCGTGAACCTGCCGCGTACCGCGTCTCAACTCCCCCGCCCCGGTATGCCTGAGGTGACCGGCACAGCGATCATCAAGCGCGCAGGCCTTCGTCGCGCACGCCGCGGCCAACCGCACCTGCTCGATGACGACATCGTGTCGTATATCGGCGACGGCGGGCCGTTCGTTGACCTCGTCGACGACACCGCGCTGCCGATGGGGACCGCGCTGTACGAGGCCAACGGTCGCGCGCGCGTGCGGTTGTTGTCGTCGGCGCGCACCCGCGATCCCGTGGGGCTGTTGCTGACCCGCCTGGAGCGCGCCATCGCACGGCGGCGCTTGGACCTCGACGGCGCGGTGGTCGGCCGCTTGGTCCACGGCGACGCCGACGGCGTGCCGGGGTTGCTGGTGGACCGGTTTGCCAGCGGCTTGTTGGTGGTGGTGACGTCGGGGGCGATGGCCAGCGTCGTACCGTTGTTGTTGCCGGCGTTGGTGGCGCGCACCGGCACGCGCGATGTGGTGCTGCACGATGTGGCGTCGGCAGCGCCGCCGCGCGTGTGTCAGGGCAGTAACGTCGTGGTGTATCCGCACGGGCGCGTCGAACGCCAGATCGACCTGTGTGCCGCCACCAGCCTCGACGTCACGGCCGACCTCGCCCGCCAAGAGAACCTACGCCGCTGGGCCCGCGGGCGCGTCGTCGACATCTACGCGGGGCACGGTGGCTATGGCGTGCAGTTGTGTGACGCCGGTGCTGCCGAGGTCACCTTCGTCGACACGCCCGAGTTCTTGTCGCCCAGCGTCATCGAAGACGCGCGTCAAAACGGCATCAAAGCGCAGCTCACCCGGGTGGAGCAAGACGGCGTGGCGTGGCTCGAAGGCGGCGACCACGGCAAGTTTGACGTCGTGGTCTTTCACCCGCGCCAGCACCTTGAGCCGGACGCACACGCAGCCAGCGCCGCCGTGGTGTCGCACGCGCTGCTGTGTGTGCGGTTGCTCGAGGAAGGCGGGATCTTGGCGGCATCGCCCGCCGTTTTAGGGATGTCGGCAGACGCGTTCGTGCACTGCATGCAAGACGCGGCCGCCGATACCCGTCGCCGCTTGCAGATCTTGGCGCGCTTGGAGCCGGGGCCGGACCGACCGGTGCTCGCCGGCACGCACGCCCCTGCTGCGCTGGTCGTGGCTCGTGTGCTGCAAACTGCGTAGCGCCACGCGGGTCATGCACGCCGGTGGCGCGCCACGCCGCGACTGCGTTACAGTGATGCATGACGCGGTCAGACCTCGCTTTGTCCTCGGAAAAACTCGCGCCGGGTTTTTTGATCGCACCCCCACCGCTGAGCGATCCCAACTTCGATCGGAGCCTAATCCTGCTGGCGGCGCACGAGGCCACAGGCTCGATGGGGTTTGTCATCAACCGCCACAGCGATCTGTCGCTGCACCAGTTGCTCACCGACCTCGAGATCAAAACCACCATCGACGACAAGCAGGTGTTTTTGGGGGGGCCGGTCAACGGCTTTTCGGGCTTCGTCATGTACGAGCACGACATCGCGCGCCCGCTTGGGCCCGGCATCGCCGTCAGCGAGCACATCTCGATTTCGCCAGCGCGCGACGTGCTCGAAGCCGGCGCCCGCGGTGAGCTGCCGGGCCGCTTTGAGTTGCTGCTGGGCTACGCAGGCTGGAGCGCTGACCAGCTTGACGAGGAGCTCGGCCGCGGCGCGTGGCTGCACTCTGCGTTTGACCCCGAGCTGCTGTTTGAGGTCCCAGTGGAGCACCGCTGGGACGAGGCCTACCGCCGCTTAGGCTCAGCTCCGTACAACTACGTCAACGTGCCCGGCGGCGCTCAAGCGTAGCCAGCGCTTGGTGGCGCCACTTCCACAACTGTGCAAGTGTCAAACGCACCAAAACGAAGGACTACAGCCCCACGTAGGTCGGCTTGCGCTTCTCCAAAAACGCGCTGACGCCTTCGGTCTTGTCCGCGGTGCTAAACACCAAACCAAACGCGACCTGCTCCATGGCATTGGCGGTGCGCACGTCGGCGTCGGCACCCTGTGCGAGCAAGCGTTTACACATCGCCACGGCATAGGGCCCTTTGCTGGCAATGCCCTCCGCGACCTTCATCACCGTCGCCATCAGCTCCGCGGCCGGCACGACTTTGTTGACGAGGCCGATGCGCAACGCTTCCGCAGCGTCCACTTGCACCGCACCAAACAACAGCTCGGCCGCGCGCGCCGCGCCGACGCGCCGCGACAGCCGTGCGACGCCGCCAAAGCCCGGCACCAACGCGAGGCTCGTTTCGACCAAGCCCAAGCGCGCGTTGTCACTGGCGATCATGAAATCGCACGCGAGCGCGAGCTCTAAGCCACCCCCGAGCGCGAAGCCGTTGACCGCAGCGATCGCAGGGACCGCAAGCGCTGACAGCTTGTCAAACGCCATGTGCCCTAACGTCGACAGCTCGCTTGCGCGCGCCGCGGACAGCTCCTTCATCTCGGTAATGTCGGCGCCCGCAACGAAGCTCTTTTCACCAGCTCCCGTCAGCACCAACACGCGCACGCTGTTGGTGGCCGCGACCTCGTCAAACGCGCGCGCGAGTTCGACAAGCGTTTGGCGGTTAAGGGCATTGAGCGCCTTAGGCCGGCTGACGGTGATGGTGCGCACTGCGCCGAGGTCGGTGACGACGAGGTTTTCAAACGTGGTGGTCATAACGCTCCTAAGCTTTGGACTCTTTGACTTCGTAACGGTACACGCCGCGGCCAACCTTTTTTCCCAGCCACCCCGCGTCGACATGTTGGCGCAGCAGCGGACACGGACGGTATTTGGCATCGCCGAGACCGTCGTGCAGCACCTCCATGATGGCCAAGCACGTGTCGAGGCCGATGAAGTCCGCCAAGGTGAGCGGGCCCATCGGTTGGTTTGTGCCCAGCTTCATCGTGGTGTCGATGTCCTCTGGGCTGCCGACGCCTTCCATCCAAGCGTAAAACGCTTCGTTGATCATCGGCATCAAGATGCGGTTCGCCAAAAAGCCCGGGTAGTCCTTGGACACCGTGGTGGTCTTGCCGATGCGCTCAGCCAAGCTCTTGGTGAGTGCGTAGGTGCTGTCGCTGGTGGCGATGCCGCGGATCACCTCAACCAACTTCATCAGCGGCACCGGGTTCATGAAGTGCATGCCGATGAAGCGCTCCGGGCGTTTGGTAGCCGACGCCAAGCGGGTGATCGAGATGCTCGAGGTGTTCGACGCAAACACCGTTTCCGCGGGGCAAACGCTGTCGAGTTCTGCGAAGATCTTCTTTTTGAGCGCCTCATTTTCGCTGGCAGCCTCGACCACGAACTGGTTTTTGGCGTGGCCAGCGGTGTGAAGGCCCCAGGTAATGCGCGCGCTCGCCGCGTCCGCTAGCGCCTGGCTGAGCAGCTCCTTTTTCACCACGCGGGCGAGGCTGTCGGCGACGGTCTTTTTGCCGCGGTCAAGGGCGCCTTGGTTGACGTCGGTGACCAACACCGACAAACCGGCCTGCGCCGCCACCTGCGCGATGCCTGCGCCCATCTGCCCTGCTCCGATTACGCCAAACGCCTCAATCGTCATCGCCACCTCGTTGTGTTGGTCGCCAATCCGTCGGTTGTACAATCATGAAAGTGTCTACTTGATGGCGTCGGCGGCGACACAGGAGCTGGCGACATCAAGCGTTGGGATATCGGTCACCGCCGACGTCGGGCCGCTGACCGCGATTGACACCGCCCGCCCCGCCCGCGTTTTGCCGGTGATCGTGAGCGCCACTGGGCCGTCAAAGGAGCCGATCGAATTGATGAGCACTTCGCCCTCACCCAGAATCGACGCTGCGGTGGTTTCTTCGTCGACGTCTAAGTCGGCGCGCCCGTCCGCGTCGGCGTCAGAGGCCACCAGCACTAAGACTTGGGCGTCGTTTGGGATGTGCGCGGTGTTGTCGTCGTCGGTGCGGCTGCGCAACAGTTCGTAGGCGCCAAACGCGTTGCCGTCGGCGTCAACGCAGGCGTTACTGCCGAGCTCTTCAAACGTGTCGACGCCGGGAAGCGTGACATAGACGTTGACGTGGGCGGCGCCCACGCACGCGGTCGCCGTCAGTCGCAAATCACA
>JAYTVG010000068.1:0-8521 GCA_043744135.1 Deltaproteobacteria bacterium
AATTTCACCGACCTTGGGAGGTGAACAAAGCAATTTCACCGACCTTGGGAGGTGAACAGAGTAATTTCACCGACCTTGGGAGGTGAACAAAGTAATTCACCGACCTGAAATGCAGAACTGCCCGAGGTCGATCGCACCGACCTTGGGCGTATTTGCAAGCCGCCGATCCGCCCGCGCCCAGGGCCCAGACCAACGCAAGCGCATTTGTTCCTGTAGCAACGTCGATGAACTCGAGTTACGCGTGGACGCTTTTGGTGGTGGCTGCCGGCGCGTCGACGGCGATGACGTCTTTGTCAAGCGCAGCCTCCAGCACCTGCGTCATGTCGGCGCACAACACAAACTCCATCTGCGCTTTCACGCTGTCGGGCACCTCGTCGAGGTCGCGGCCATTTTTTTCCGGCAAGATCACCCGTGTGATGCCGGCGCGGTGGGCTGCCAACACCTTGGTTTTGATACCGCCCACCGGCAACACGCGACCCCGCAGCGTCGCTTCGCCGGTCATGGCGGTGTCGTTGCGCACGCGCTTGCCCGTCAACAAGCTGACGAGTGCGCTGAACATCGTCACGCCTGCCGAAGGACCATCTTTGGGGATGCCACCGGCGGGGATGTGGATGTGGATGTCGGTTTCCGCGAGAAACTTCGGATCCACCCCGAGGGCATGCGCGTTACTGCGCACATACGTCAGCGCCGCGCGCGCTGACTCCTTCATCACGTCGCCCAGCTGACCGGTCATGACGATCTCGCCCTTGCCCGGCATGCGCGAGGTTTCGATGAACAAGATGTCGCCCCCCACCGAGGTCCACGCCAGGCCAATCGCGACGCCCGGCAACACCGTGCGCTCGGCGCGCTCGTCGAAGAACTTCGGCTTGCCCAGGAGCTCTTTAACGGTGGCTTCGTCAACCACCACGGGATCGATCTTCTTGTCGACGGTGCGCGCCAGTTTGAGCGCGACGGTTCGACAGGCTTTGACGATCTCGCGCTGCAGTTGGCGCACCCCCGCCTCACGGGTGTAGCCACCGATGAGCGCCGTCAGGCCCGCGTCGGTGAAGGTCAACAGCTCATCCGCGATACCGTGCTCCTTGCGCTTTTTGGGCACCAAGTGTTTGTGCGCGATGCCGAGCTTTTCATCTTGCGTGTAGCCTTGGATCTCGATGACCTCCAAGCGATCGCGCAGCGGCGCCGATAGCGTCGAGAGGTCGTTTGCGGTGCACAAAAACAACACCTCGCTCAGGTCAAACGGCAGGTCCATGTAGTGGTCCGTGAACGTGTGGTTTTGCTCGGGGTCAAGCACCTCCAACAGCGCAGCCTCCGGGTCTCCCGCCCAGCCTTTGCCAAGCTTGTCGATCTCATCGAGCAAGAACACGGGATTTTTTGCGCCCGCCTTTTTGAGCGCGTGAATGATGCGACCCGGGATCGCTCCCACATACGTGCGCCGGTGCCCGCGCACCTCTGCTTCATCGCGCACGCCACCAAACGAGATGCGCTGAAAGGGGCGGCCGAGCGCGTCGGCAACGCTTTGACCCAAGCTGGTTTTTCCCACGCCAGGAGGACCCACCAAACACAAGATGGTGGCTTTGGCGTTGCCGGTCATCTGCAGCACCGCGAGGTGTTCTAAGATGCGCTTTTTAGGTTCATCCAGACCGCTGTGGTCGGCATCGAGCTTGGCCTGCACCTCGTCAAGCGCGCCCTTTTCGTCGACCTTTGCCTTCCACGGCAGATCTAAAATCCACTCGAGGTAGTGGCGGATGACGCCCTGCTCGGGGCCGCTCGCTTGGCCTTGCATGCGCGACAACTCGCGCTCGGCGACCTTCCTGACCTCGTCGGGGAGGTCCGCTTGTTCGAGGCGCTCCTTGAGGCGCTCAGCGTCGTTTTCCGCGCCGCCGCCGTCTTTGCCGTTGAGCTCTTTTTGGATGGCGCGCATTTGCTCACGCAAGATCGCCTCGCGTTGGTTTTTGTGGAATTCCTTGCGCACCTCGGTGTCGATGCGCTCGCGAATTTCACCTTGCGCTTTGACCTCGACCACCAACTTCATCACTTCAGTGAGCCGCACCGCGAGGTCAATCGCGAGCAACACGCGGATCTCCTTTTGCACCGGCAACCCCAGCGCGCTGGCGGTGCGGTCCGCGAGCTGCGACGGGTTGTCCTCGTCGGCCAACGCTTCGATCACGCGCTGCACTTGGCCCGTCGCTTTGTCCTCGAGCTCTTTGAGTTCGCTTTTGAGCGCCAACACCAGCTCATGCGTCTCGGGTGACTCCGTGTTGGTGTCCGGCGCGCGCTCACACGCCACCGTCAAAAACGGCTGGTGTTTGACGATCTCCACAATGCGCACGCGCTCAAGTCCCTCAAGCGTCACCTGAAAGCCGCGCGGCAAACGCGCCACCTTTTGCACGCGCGCCAACACCGCGATGCCGTGCAGGTCTGCGATGCTCGGGTCAACGACCGAGGCATCTTTTTGCACGCCCACCAGCACATGCGCGCCGGCGTCGATGGAGGTCACAAGCGCGATGCTCGATTGACGCCCGACAGGGATGGTGGCGACCGCACCCGGCAACAGCACGCCATCGCGCAGCGGCAAAAAGGGCAGTGTTTGGGTGCCGTCGACAGGGGACTTTGAACTCGACATCATGCGCCTCCTTCAGGGGCTTCGCGTGCGGCCTTCGCGCGCACCGGTGCGGGATGCACGCGTCAAAACTAGGCGCATGGCCGCGACCGACAAGTGCAAGCGCATGGTGTAGCAATAACGCCAGCGCCGATGCGCGGCCGGGCGTCACGTTGCGAAAAAAAACCGTGGGGCCAGCGAGCGATCGTGCGTGGCTAGGGAAGCTTCAGCCAGCGCTTGGCGTTCGCGCCGTACACTTTGCGCATCGTCTCAGGCGCCACGCCGAGCCCCTGGTAGCGGCCGGCTCCGTCGCGACCCTTTTTATAGTACTTGGAGAATGCCGCCGAAAGGTCGGTCGTAAAGATATCTTTCTCGAGTTGGTCGCGCGTCGCCCAAATCACTTTCGTATACCAAGCAGGCGTTTTTTCGTTGTTGCCAGTGATCACCGAATCTGTGCCCCATACGATGCGATCCGGAAATTCCTTGAACAAGTCGACGAACACTTGGCGGTCTGCGTCCATCACCGCCATACCATCGAGCAAGATCTCGCGCGTCCCCAAACTCGTGTCGATAAACAAGTTCGGATAGGTCCGCAGCATGGTCTTGAGCTTTTCAGTTTCTGGGCCACGCGGCCGCCAAAACACCACACCATAATGAGGCACCATCAAGTTGAGCTTGGGGTGTTTTTTTAGCACTGCGGCGAATTCATCGGCGAACTTGCCCAAGTTGACGTGCCAGTTGATGGGCAGTTGCGTTTGCTCCAGGTAGTCAAAGACCGGGTCCATGTCGGGGGGGTTCAGGCCGCTGTCGTCGTAAAAATTCGAATGACCCGTGTAGATCTTAAGCCCCTTGGCGCCCATCGCCACGTGCTTTTTGAGGCGCTCGAGCTTGTCGCCGTCGTGCGGGTCGATGGTGCAAAACGGCACGATCTCGCCGGGGTATTTTTTGCCGGCTTCAAGCACGACGTTTTCGAAATTGTCGCTCATGCCAGGCTCGCCCTTGGGGCCGTTTCCCTCAAGCGTGAACATCGGGCTCGACACCACCACCGTCGTCACCACACCCGCCGCCCGCGCCGCCGGCAAATAGCGATCGAGGTCCGCCAACTTGTACAAGTGTTCGTGCACGTTGATGAGGTTTGTGAACGTCGAGTCTTTGCCCTCCTCGATGCGCCGCTTGAGTGCCGCGTTTTCCGCCTCGAGCGCTTTGATGGTGCGCGCGGCCTCGGGTGCTAGTGGCGTGAGCTTCGGGCGATCTTTGGGCGCGTCGGTGTCGTCCCCGTCGTCGCCGTCCGACTTGGCTTCTGACTTGGCCTCCGCTTTTGTAGCGGTCTTTTTCGCGGGCGCGGCGGCGTTTGTGGGAGCGCGCGGTTGGCACGCAGCAGCGAACACGAACACGACGATGGGCAGCGAGACACGCATGCGGGCGTTGTAGGCGAAAGCCCCGCGCCGCAAAAGCCCGGTTCGACGGCGCTCGACACCGAGGCCTTGTCGGGCCGGACCTAGGCCGCGGACGCGAACACGACCTGATGTTCGACCAGCTTATGATACACGCCGCGCGCTTGTATCAAGGCGTCGTGGCTGCCTTGTTCGACAATGCGTCCGGCATCGAAAACGATGATGCGATCGGCCTCCTTCACTGTCGACAAGCGGTGCGCGATGACGAGCGTCGTGCGCCCTTTCATCAATCGACCGAGGGCGTGTTGCACCAAAGACTCGCTTTCAGCGTCGAGGTTTGACGTCGCCTCGTCCAACATCAAGATGCGCGGGTTGGCCAAGATGGCGCGGGCGATCGCGATGCGCTGGCGCTGTCCGCCCGATAGCTTGACGCCGCGCTCGCCCACCCGGGTGGTGTAGCCGTCGGGAAATTGCATGATGAAGTCGTGCGCGTGGGCCTCGCGCGCTGCGGCTTGCACCTCGTCACGGGTGGCGCCGGGTCGCGCGTACGCGATATTTTCAAGCAGCGTGCCCGAAAACAACACCGGCTCTTGCGCCACCGTCGCGATGCTGCCGCGCAGCTCGGACAGCTTGACGGTTTTGACGTCGACACCGTTGACCAACACGCGGCCTGCGGTGGGATCGTAAAAGCGCTGCACCAATGCTGTGAGCGTGCTTTTGCCAGCGCCCGAGCGTCCCACCACCGCGACCAGCTCACCTTCACGAATGGCGAAGTCGATGTCTTTGAGCACCGTGTCGTTGGCGCGCGAGGGGTACGCGAACGACACGCGATCAAACGTGATGGCACCACCCGCTGGCAACGGCGCAGGTGATGCGGGGTCGGCGATGCCCGGCACCTCGTCGACGATCTGAAACAAGCGCTCGGTGGCGCCCGCCGCCGACTGCAGCGCGTTCCACAACCCCGCCAAGCTGCCAAGCGACGCTGCCACCGTCAGCGTGTACAACAAGAACTGCACGAGCGCGCCCGGCGTCAGCGTGCCATCGACGACGGCGTGGCCGCCAAACCACACCACAATCGCGATACCTACGCTGCCCGCAAACGTCAGCGTCGCCATGAACAAGCCGCGCCACGACGCGAGGTGGATGGAGTCGTTGAAGTAGCGCTCGACACCGGAGGCGTAGGTGGCGGTCTCTCTCGTTTCGCGCGTGAAGCTCTGCACAGTGGCGATGGCGCCGATCACCTCCTGCACGTGCGCGCTGGTCTCCGCGAAACTGTCTTGCACCCCGCGCGACATGGTGCGGATGCGTTTGCTGAACAACAGCACGCCAATCACGATGGGCGGCACCACCATCAACATCACCAGCGTCAAACGCCAGTTGGAAAAAAACATCAAACCGATGCCGCCAAACAACGACACCACATCGCGCAAACTCATGCTCAGCTGCGTGCCCACGATGCTTTCGACCACCGCGACGTCGGCAGCCAAACGCCCGGTGATCTCGCCGGTGCGCCGCTCTTGAAACCACGCCAGCGGCAGCGCCAGCAAGCGCTCAAACACCTGTCGGCGCAGATCGGCCACCACCCGCTCGCCCAGCCAGCTCATTAAGTAGTGCCGCAGCCACGTGAACAACGCCTGCGCCAAAAACACCCCCACCAGCGCCGCCGTGATCTGATCGAGGCGGCCCGCCGATTTCGCTGACACCCCCTCGTCCACCGCCATGCGGATCGCCTGCGGGTACAAAAGGCCGATGCCCGACGCCACCAGCAGCGCCACCGTGGCGACCGCAAAGCGCGCGCGGTAGGGCCGCAACAACACCAGCAGCCGCGTCAAAATGCCGAGGCGCTTGGCGCTGCGCGGGACGCTTTTGTCAGGGTCGACGATGCTGTCAGCTGGGGCGGGCGAGCGGTGGTGGTCGGGCACGACCCTGACGTAGCGTGTGCGCACCGCCACCGCACCTTCAATCCAAACAACGGCCGCGGATCCACTGTAGGCAACTGTGCGACACGAACGCCGATACCCCCACACAACCTCAGGAGCTGCGCATGACCATCCCAAAAACAGGCCACAAGATCGACCTCGCATTGCGTGATGGCCACTTGAGCAAGCGCGAGCTCACCGGCATTTTGACATCGACGGCGCCGAAGTTGTCAAACGGCGAGGCCAAGTTGGTGGCGGAGCTGCACAATCGTGTGACGTCGTCGTTTGGTGCTGCGGAAGTGACCGCGGAGCCCGCCACCCTCGACAAGCTCAACGCGTTTATTGGCAAAAAGCAAATTCCCGTCGGCGACACCGCAGCGCCGATGCGTAACGCCATCAACGAGCTGATGATGCGCGTGCGCTTGGCGCCTCCTCGCGACACGCTGCCGCGCGGCATCGACAAGCTGTTGCCGCTGCCGCTCAGCGAAGGCCCGCAGCCGCTCGGCGGTCCTCAGCGCATGGCGTACGTCGACGTCGCCAAGAAACGCTTTTACCTGGTCGAAACGCAGCCGACGCTGCAAAACAACACCGCGGTGTGGGGGCCGCTGGGCTTGCCCGCGGTGGCGCTACCAGTGCAAAACAACGACGTCATCACCCCCCAGCGTGCGGCGTTGTTGTTGACCACGTGGACGCAGCTGCAAGACCGCGGGCTCATCAACTACACGCCAGGCGCCGTGGCTGACAGCCTGCCTGGGACGCGTTTTGCAGAGGTGCAGTTGCTCAAAGAAGCCCACCCCGACGGCTACACGTTCACCGCGTTCATCCCCGTGGGACCCAACACGCCGACGGCGCCGCAACAAAATCCCGAAGGCGTCAACGAGTTTTACATCCAGCGCAGCGGTGGTTTTGCGGGCATGACGCGGTACTTCGGTCCCGTCACGCTGTAAGCGACCTACCGCCTGTTGCACGACGACACCGCAGCTCAAGGTTGCGGTGGTGTCGTGGCGCAGCCGTCATCTCGGCCGACGGCGCCGGTGGTACAGTCCAGCCACGACGAGCACCGCCGTCCCAAGCTCCCAGGGCGCACCATCGCCGTGCGCAGCGCAAGCGCAGCCGTCGTCGCTGGTGGGGGCTTTGGGCTGCGGCGCGGGTGGGCCCACGGCGCCCGCAAAATAGTGAATCACCGTGCCACCCAGCAGCGCGTCGGTGCCCACCGCCACTGAACGGTGCATCGCTCCTTCAAGCGGAGCGTCGGGCGCGAGGTCGGACCAAAACACCGCGTCGGCAGCGTCGAGCGTCTCGAGCTGCAAGCGCAGCGCGATGGACGCTGCAGGCTGCAGCTTCGACAGTTGCTCCGACAGCGCCGTGAGCCGTCGGATGGCTGCTTGGTCGCCACTTTGCACGCTGCCTTGCAGCTGTTCGATCTCGGCCAAGATTTGCTGCTGCTGTTGCGTGACATCGCGCGACGACGGGTACGGCTCCGCGCCAAACAGCGCCGTAAAGTGCGCGCGCACCGCGGCTTCATCCACCGTCGTTACAAAGCCAGTCACGGCCGTCAGCGACACGCCGTCAAGGTCGGGCAACATGCGGTCGGCCGCCAACACGCGCTCGGCATCGGCGAAGCGCGCAGCGTCGTCAAAACCATCAACGCGGTCGAGTTGCACGTCGGTTGCGATGCCAATGGCCCACGAATCTTGCGCGCCGACACCCGTCGGTGACTGTCCGTGGCTTTGTGGCGTGCGGCTGGCGAGGTAGCGCGCACCGCGGGCCGTGTCGTCAGTGGCGGTGGCGCGCGCCAACAATTCCGCTGCGGGATAGCCCACGCTGGCGTTGGTGCCGAAAAAAAACGCCCGCAGCTGTTGAACCGTGCCGCTGGGCGCGGAGGGCTGCCGCACTTGGTACTCGAGCGCCAACGCCTGCACGCTCGCGGACTCAAGGGCGCCCACCTCGTTAAACACGGCGCCCGTGTCGGCTTCGGTGTCGTCGGCGAGCGCGGTCAACGTCTCGATGAGCTCAGCTTCAAGCAGGGCGGCGCGCAGCTCACAATCGTTGGCCTCGACGGCACCGTTACAGTCGGCGTCGAAGTTCTCCGCCGGGTCAACGCTGTCACGACCCACGAAGCTGACGTGGATGCTGGTGGCGGCGGCCGACGACGCGGCCAGCCACGACGTCACGACCAGCAGCGTTGCGTCGCGAAATGTGCGGTTCATGGCGTCACCCGCCCTTTGCTTGGTAGGGGGCCATTAGTGCTTGGATGGCCCGCGCGCGCGTGCGCAGACCCGCGGGGGTGCGCCGGGCGGAGCATTGAAAGGACAGCAAGCGCACGTACGCGGCTGCCACCTTCACCGAGTGCCGGTACGCTGCCACCTCGTCTTCGATGCCGGCGGCGATGCCGTAGCTTTTATGGGTGCCGAGCTTTTTTTCCGCCTCGCACGTGCGCACGTGGACGACTTCGTGGGCGCGATCGCGATCGTAAAACTCCACACACGAGGTGGCGTCGTTGTCGCCGAAGGTGTCGGAGTCGTAGTCGCCGCCTTCGAAGTTCGCGCGCGCCTGGCAGCTGTCGTTGGTGGTCATGCCGGCGTAGCCCGCTTTGGGCAGCAGCGTGA
>JAYTVG010000069.1:0-2579 GCA_043744135.1 Deltaproteobacteria bacterium
ATGCACACGTTCGCGCTGGTGTGGCTGGGTCACTGCGCGCTTGATGCGTGGCTGTGGCGACGGGGTGCGCGCGATGTCGTGGCCGCGTACGACGCCAAGACCGCGGTGGCGCGCCACGGTCGCGAGTCAACGTCGACGCTGCGCGCGAGCCTCGCTGCCCTTGGCGGCACTGCGGTTGTCGCTGCGGCCGCGCTGTTGCCGGTGTCGAGCGACTGGGCGCGCGACGACGGCCGTCGGTCGCTGTTGTTCGCCGTGTTCCCAAGCGACGCGCGTTTGTTCGCGGCGCGCGGCGCCGACGCGCTCGCGCACGGGCGATACGATGAGGCGCAAGCGGCCGCTCACGTGATGGCAGCAGCGCGTGCGGCGGACTTCGAGCGTTTCAGCGTCGCGTTGTGCCTGGCGAAGGCGTCGCACACCGACGCGTCCGCGTGCGTGTCGTCGATGGCGCCGTGGCTGAAGCGCGACCCAGACGCGGTCGCTGAGGCTGTGCGCGAACTGTTGCGCCACCACGACGTTGAAGCCGCCTATCGCGCCGCTGACCAGCTGCTGCACGCGCGACCCGACAGCGCGCTCGCCACGGCCCTCCTCGGCGAAGCAGAGTACGCGCGCGGCAACATGGCGCAGGCGCGCGAGTTGTTCACCACCGCATTTTCGACGCACACACCGTTGACTGCGTTTGACGATGCGCGCGTGTTGCCGGCGGCGTTGGTGTTTGCGCGCCTGCTCACTGCCGACGACGAGCCCGCGCGCGCGCTCGCTGTCTGCGGTGACATCGTGCGCAGCGCGGACGGTAGCGAGGTCTCGGTGGAGGCGCGCTTGCAAGCGGCACTTACGCAAGATGGCGCGGGTGCGGCGTCCGCAGCGTTACAAGCGTACAAGGACACCGTGAAGGCCGCGGCGCTCTTCGATGTCCCCGAGGTGGCGACGGCAGGGTGGTTGGGTCTGGGCGAGCTGCTGGATCGATCGTCGGCGACGCTTGAACAGCGCATGGTGTGCGCGCTCAACGCCGAGCGCGCGCTCGCGGGGGTCAGCGAAAGCCGCGCGCGCTGGCCCGAATTGGCGCCGCGCGTCGCACAAAGCGTTGATGGGCTGTCAGCGCTGTTGAAAGCCACCGGGCGCGATACCATCGAAGAAAACCTGAACGCGCTGACGCGTCAGGTGCTCGCGCTGCAGTATCCGGCTGCACCGCCACCGCCATCGCAAAGCCCGTGACCGCGCTTAGCCATTGTCGACGCGACGCGTTTTGCTACTGCTGCGCGCAAGGCAAGGTTTCAAGATGCGGTTGAGCGCAACGGTATTGGGTGAATCGTTTTCTTTCACGTCAGTGAAAGACGCGATGGGCCGCGCAAACGAAATCCGATCTGGCGACGTGCAAGCTGGGCTAGCGGCACGATCGATGCGCGAGATGGCTGCCGCCAAACGCGTGGTGTCTGAGCTGACACTCAAAGATTTACGCGAGCACCCGTCGGTGCCGTACGAGGTCTGTGAGGTCACGCGGGTGATCGAAGACGGCGTGCTCGATCGCGCCTACCGCAAGATCTGCGGCTACACGGTCGCGCAGTTTCGCGAATGGATCTTGCACGACGACACCAGCGGCGACGACATCAAAGCCGTTAGTCCTGGGCTCACGCCTGAGATGGTGGCGGCGGTCGCCAAGCTGATGTCCAACATGGACTTGGTGATGGCAGGAAAAAAGATCCGCGTGATCGCGCGCTGCAACAACACCATCGGCCTCGCGGGGCACATCTCGTCGCGCTTGCAACCCAACCATCCGACCGACGATGTGCAGGGCGTGATCGCCGCTGTGAAAGATGGCTTGAGTTTCGGCAACGGCGACGCCGTCATCGGCATCAATCCCTCGACAGACGACGTCGATTTATGTGTCGCGCTGTTGCAGGCCAGCAAGGACTTGATGCGCAAGTTTCGCGTGCCGACGCAAAACTGCGTGCTCGCTCACGTCACTGTGCAGATGGAGGCGATGAAGCGCGGCGCACCGCTTGACTTGATGTTTCAATCGATCGCGGGCAGCGAGGGTGCCAACCGCAACTTCGGCGTGACCGTCAAGCTGCTCGACGAGGCTTACGACATGACCCTGCCCGAGGGCACGGCCGCGGGTCCAAACGTCATGTACTTCGAGACCGGTCAAGGCACGGCGCTGTCCGCCAACGCCCATCACGACACCGACCAGGTCACGATGGAGGCGCGTGCCTACGGGTTGGCACGACGCTACCAACCGTTTTTGGTCAACTCTGTGGTCGGCTTCATCGGCCCCGAGTACTTAAAAAATGGCAAGCAAATCACGCGCGCTGGTTTGGAAGATCACTTCATGGGCAAGCTCATGGGGATCTCGATGGGCTGCGACGCCTGCTACACAAACCACGCCGAGAGCGATCAAAACGATCAAGAAAACCTCGAGATGTTGTTGGCGCTTGCGGGCGTCAACTACCTCATGGGTATCCCCATGGGCGACGACATCATGCTCAATTATCAAACGACGTCGTTTCACAACAACGCGGCGCTGCGCGAGATCTTGGGCCTACGACCCGCTCCCGAATTTGAGGCCTGGATGGAGTCGATCG
>JAYTVG010000070.1:0-2577 GCA_043744135.1 Deltaproteobacteria bacterium
CCCAACAACAACGGCTCAGCCACCGCGGGCTCGCCGCCCGCTTGCATGATGCGTTCGTTTTCGGCCTCGAACACGTGCTTTTCAACTTGTTCGTCAGACAAAAACGTCGTCTCGCCAGGCTTTTTGATGCGCACGCGGCGCAACATCTGCCGAACGATGACCTCGATGTGCTTGTCGTTGATCTTCACGCCCTGCAGCCGATAGACCTCTTGGATTTCGTCCACGAGGTACTTCGCCAGCGCCTTTTCACCGAGCACGCGCAAGATGTCGTGCGGGTTTGCCGAACCGTCCATGAGCGCTTCACCGGCGCGCACAAAGTCGCCCTCGTGCACGGTGATGTTTTTGCCCTTCGGGATGAGGTACTCGCGCGCCTCACCAACCTCAGGCGTGCAGATGAGCTTGCGCTTGCCCTTGGTGTCTTTGCCGAAGGTGACGGTGCCGTCCACTTCTGAGATGACGGCGACGTCTTTAGGCTTACGCGCTTCAAACAACTCGGCCACACGTGGCAATCCGCCGGTGATGTCCTTGGTCTTTGAGGCTTCGCGGTTGACCTTCGCGATGGCATCACCGGGACGAATATCGTCTTGGTCCGACACCAACAAGATGGCGCCCTTTGGCAACAAGTAGCGGGCGACGCCGCGATTGCCCGGCAGCGGGATCGTGTTGCCGTCTGCGTCTTTGATCGAGATGCGCGGACGTGCGCTGGCGTCTTTGGTGTCGGTGACGACCTTGTGGCTGATGCCGGTCTGCTCGTCGGCCTGGTCGCTCATGGTGACGCCTTCGACGAGGTCACCGTATTTGATGCTGCCCGCGACTTCCGTCAAAATGGGCGTGGAAAACGGATCCCACTCCACCAAGTTTGTGCCTGGCTTGGCCTTTTGACCGTCGGTGACGCGGATGACCGACCCGTACACCACGGGATAGGTCTCGCGCTCACGGCCGCTGTCGTCGATGATCTTGAGCTCGCCTTGACGGTTCATCGCCACGAGCGCGCCATCTTTGCGCTTGACCGTCTGCAAGTTTTCGAACTTGACGACGCCCTCGCCCTTGTTGACGTGGCTTGACTGCTGCGCGTTACCCGACGCGATACCACCGATGTGAAACGTACGCATCGTCAGCTGCGTGCCAGGCTCACCGATGGACTGCGCGGCGATGACGCCGACCGCCTCACCGATGTTGGCCGCCTGTCCGCGCGACAGGTCACGGCCGTAGCATTGGATGCAGATGCCACGACGCGTTTGACACGTGAGCACGGAGCGAATCTTGACGCGGGTGATGCCCGCTTCTTCGATCTCCTTGACCTTGTCCTCGTCGATCTGCATCGCGAGCGGGATGATGATGCTGCCGGTGATGGGGTCGGCACATTCTTCAAGCGCAGTGCGACCCAAGATGCGGTCGCCGATGCCCTCGATGATGTCGTTGCCTTCCACCAGCGGCGTGATCTCGATGCCGTCGATGGTGCCGCAGTCAAACTCGGTGATGATGGCGTCTTGTGCGACGTCGACCAAGCGGCGCGTCAGGTACCCTGAGTTTGCCGTTTTGAGCGCGGTGTCGGCGAGACCCTTACGTGCACCGTGGGTTGACGTGAAGTACTGCGCCACCGTCAAGCCTTCGCGGAAGTTGGCAGTGATGGGCGTTTCAATGATTTCGCCCGAGGGCTTCGCCATCAAACCGCGCATGCCGGCCAGCTGTTTGAGCTGCTGGGTAGAACCACGCGCACCCGAGTCCGCCATGATGAAGATAGGATTGAACGACGCCGACAGACGCTTCTCTTTGCCGTCTGGGCTCGTGATCATCTCGGTGGAGATGTTCTTCATCATTTCGACCGCGATCTCTTCCGCAGCCTTCGACCAGATGTCGATGACGCGGTTGTGCCGCTCGCCGTCGGTGATGAGACCTTCGGTGTATTGGTTGGTGATCTCTTCCACTTCCGTGCGGCAGCGGTCGACGATGACTTTCTTTTTCTCGGGGATCTCCATGTTGACCATGGCGATCGAGATGCCGGCGCGCGTGGCCTCAGTGTAGCCGAGCGTGCGCAAATGGTCGGCGAGCAGCACGGTCTCTTTTTGACCGCACAACCGGTAACATTTGTCGATCAGCGCCGCGAGCTCCTTTTTGCCCATCACCTTGTTGACGACGGCAAACGGAACTTCTTTCGGGACAACGTCGTACAGCATGACGCGACCGATGGTGGTCTTTTCCAACTTTCCGTTGACGCGGCACTTCACTTCAGCGTGCAGCTCAACCACACCTTGGTCGTACGCGGAGCGCACCTCGTCCACACCCGAGAAGGTCATGCCTTCGCCGCGCGCAAACGGTTTTGTTCGCGTGATGTAGTAGCAGCCAAGCACGATGTCTTGCGTCGGCACGATGATGGGCTTGCCCGACGCGGGGCTCAAGATGTTGTTGGTCGACATCATGAGCACGCGCGCTTCGAGCTGCGCTTCGATCGACAGCGGCACATGCACCGCCATCTGGTCGCCGTCGAAGTCGGCGTTAAACGCCGTGCACACGAGCGGGTGAAGTTGGATCGCCTTGCCTTCAATCAGCACGGGCTCAAATGCTTGCATACCCAAA
>JAYTVG010000071.1:0-8504 GCA_043744135.1 Deltaproteobacteria bacterium
CCGCGCACGTCGCCACGCAGCTCCAAACGCCGCAACGCCATCAGCACCTCACGCCACGGCATCAAGCCACTTTCACGCTCCACCAACCGTCGAAACACCACGCCGAAGCGGTTCAGTAACACGTGGGCTTGCTGCTCTGCGACGTCGCCGGTGTCAACGCTCGCTTGTGAGCCGGTGGCGTTGGCGGCGCTGGCCACAAGCGACCAGCGACCGCCCGCATCCACCGACGCTCCCGGCACCAACGACGTGCGGCCGCGCGTACGTTTGCGAACCTTCTCGCGATCTTTAAACGACAGCAGCAATGCCCGCAGGCCAGCGAAGCCGTCGGAAGTCACCAGCCCCGCCGCGACCAACTCGCATAGCGCGTGCTCCGCTGGCTCAGGCAACATCCCCAAGTCGCGCTTAACGTCGACAAAAAAGCGCGCGCCATGTTTGGCAAACACCGCATGCATGTGCTGGGCGCCGCTCGTGAGACCCTCGATGTCGACGGGCTCGGCGGTCGTGACGAAGCTCTGCGCGGCGCCGCGCGGCAACACCGCGATCGGCGTGGTGCGAAGGGCGCGCGCGCCGCTGGCTTTTTCGGGCGCTTTCGCCAAACGCGCCCACACCACGCGGCCGGCGAAGCACAGCTGGTCAAGCATGCTCGCGTCGTAGCCTGAAACGCGGCGCGACAGCACCTCGTCTTCCCATGCCGCGGCCGGCACGCTGGCACCAGCGAGGCGCTGCAGGCAGTCATAGACACCGTCGACGCCGTGCGCGGGCTCGCCGTCTAAGCGCTGCCAGCGCAGCAAAAACCGCATCAGGTCTTGCGCGTGGATGGGGGCGACGGCAGCGCGCAAGCGATCGAGCATGCGGCGGCGGACGCGCATGGTGAGGCGCTTGGCCCACACCAACTCTTGCGCGGATCCTTCGATGCGCACGTCGATGAGCTCGCCGGTGTGTTTGAGCTGCACGAGCGCGGCCAAAAACGTCTCTTCGGCAACACCGAACTCTTTGACGACAGCGTCGACGGTGCGCGGTCCGTGCACCTCAATGCGGCTGAGCACCATCAGTTGTAGCGCGGCGCTGTCGGTCGCCATCGTCGTCACGGCGTGTTGTCGCTCGACGGCGACCAGCGCGGCGCGTTTTCCTACCACGAGCCGTCTCACGCGACCGGTCTGCAACAGGCCATCCACCAGCGCGGGCATGTGCGCGCCGTAACGCTGGTGCAGTTCGGGTTCCAACAAAAACCCCGCCAGCAACAGCGCGTCGTGTGCTTCGTCAGCGTGCTCCACCGCTTGGTGCAGCTCCGCCAACACGTCGTCGACGACGGTGGGGGACAGCGGTGCGATGGTCTGCTCGCCATTTTTAGGCACGAACACCGCTTGCACGCGGCGCTCTTCGAGCGGAGCATCGTCCAAAAATGCGTAGGGCTTGGCGGCTAAGATGTCGTGCGCCATCGGTGACGGCATGACGCTTTCCACGCAGCGCACCTCGATGGCGCCGGCTTCCATCGCCTGCAAGGTCTCGATCAGGCCGTCGATGTCCATCACCTCGGTGAGGCAGTCGCTGATGGTTTGGCGCACCAACAACGCATCGGGCACTTCGCGATCGCCGACAATGTTTTCCGCGCACGCCACTTGCTCGGGAAACAAGCTCACGAGCAAGTCCTCCGCTTCGATGCGCTGTAAGCCCGGCGCCACGCGCTTGCCGCCGCGCATGCGCAGCAGCGTCAACGCGCGCGTGGCGTTCCAGCGAAACCGCGTGCCAAACATTGGTGCGTCGAGCAGTGCTTGGATGAGCACCGTTTTGACAGTTTTAGAGTTTAAGAAGTGAGGAAGTGCAGTCAAATCGACACCCTGCACAGCGCCTACCGACAACAGCAGCGCGTCTTCAGTGGCCGCCGCCTGCAGCTCGAAATCAAACGAACGGCAGAAGCGTTTGCGCAGCGCCAGGCCCCAGCCGCGCATGATGCGGCCGCCCATCGGCGCGTGCACGACAATCTGCGAGCCGCCGAGATCGTCGTGGAAGCGCTCAAACACGATGCGCTTAGAGGTCGGCAGCGTACCAAGCGCGCTGTGGGCCGAGGCGAGGTACTGCGCGAGCTGTTCGGCGGCGCTCGGTGGCAGCCCGCGTTCATGGAGCAGGAATTCGGCGATCTGAGCCGTACTGTGGCCCAGGTCCAAACGTGAACTCACGTCGTCACGCAGGCGATCGAGCCGTGCACTGAGCTCGCGGGTGCGCGCGGGCGCCTCCCCCAACCAAAACGGAATGCTGGGTGGTTGGCCCTGCGCGTCTTGCACCCGCACGGTGCCGCGCTCGACCTTCAATATTTTCCACGAGGTGGTGCCGAGTTGAAACACGTCACCCGGCGAGCTTTCGATCGCGAAATCTTCATTGATGGTGCCCACCACAAGGCCCTGCGGCTCCTCGACCACCGTATAGTCGCCCTGGTCTGCGATGGCGCCGCCCGACGTCAACGCCGCCAGACGCGCGCCTTTGCGGCCGCGCACCATCTGCGCGACGTTGTCGACGAACACGCGTGCGCCACGTCGACCGCGGTGCGTCTGCACACCCTCGTGCACCAACGTGAGCGCGTCGGTGAAGTCTTTGTCGCTGATCTCGCGGTACGGCCACGCGCGCTTCACGAGCGCATGCAGCACCGCGATCGGCATCTCGTCATCCGCCACGGTCGCGACAATTTGCTGCGCCAAAATGTCCAGGCCACCGGGCGGCACCACCAACGCGTCGAGGTCTTTGTGCGCCACCGCGTCCAACAGCGCTGCGGCCTCCGCAAGCTCGTCGCGCGTCAGCGGGAACAACCGCCCCTTGGGGGTCCCCGTGGTGGTGTGGTTGGCGCGGCCGACACGCTGCAGCAGCGCCGCGATGCTCTTGGTGACGCCGAGCTGACACACGAGCTGCACCGCACCGACGTCAATCCCCAGTTCCAAGCTCGAGGTGGCGACGAGCACACGCAGCTCGCCAGCCTTTAGGCGCTGCTCCGCGCGGTGGCGCTTGTCTTTGGACATCGAGCCGTGGTGCGCACACACCAAGCCCTCGCCGAGCGCTTCTTTGAGCAAGACGTCGAGCTGGCCAGCGACGCGCTCCGCCATCCTGCGCGTGTTGACAAACACCAAGGTGGTTTTGTGCGCGCGCACCAACTCCGCCAGACGCGCGAACACCTCGGTCCACACCTCGGCGCTCATGACCGCCTGCAGTGGCGACGGCGGCACGTCCACCTGCACGTCGATGCCGCGCAAGTGGCCGTTGTCGACGATGACGCAGCTGGGCGTGCCATTGGTGTCCACGCGAGGGGCGCCCACCAAAAAGCGCGCGACCTCTTCGACGGGCTTTTGCGTCGCCGACAACCCGACGCGTTGCAGCGGCTGCGCGCAGATGTGTTGCAAGCGCTCTAAGCTCAAAGCCAGATGCGCGCCTCGCCGGGTGGAGGCCACCGCGTGGATCTCATCGACGATGACCGTGCGCGCACTGCCGAGCATGCGGCGCCCCGACGCCGAGCCGAGCAGCACGTACAACGACTCCGGCGTGGTGACGAGGACGTGGGGGGGATTTTTGAGCGTGGCATTGCGCTCTTTTTGCGGTGTGTCGCCCGTGCGCACCGCCGCGCGCAGCGCGGTTTTGCCCAGCGCGCCGCTGATGGCGTCCATCGGCACCATGAGGTTTTTGTGCACGTCGTTGGACAGCGCCTTGAGTGGCGACACGTACACCACACGCACTTCGTCTGTCAGCGTGCCGGCCTCCGCCTCAATCACGAGTTGGTTGAGCGCCGCCAAAAACGCCGCGAGCGTTTTGCCCGAGCCCGTCGGTGCTGCGACCAACACGTCGCGTCCCGTCATCAACACCGGCCACGCCCCCACCTGCGGCGGCGTGGGTGTGCCCAACGTCTGCTCGAACCAATCGCGCACCACCGGGTGCATGCCATCGAGTGCAGATGCAGCGTTCATCGCGCCAACATAGCGAAGACTGAACAAACTTTCAGCAACGTTGGCGGATTTCACCGACCTTGGGAGGTGAACGATGGAATTCACTGTAGGTCTGTGCCGTGAACCAAACCACACCGGCGCGCGTACCGGTGCATGTTGCTTCGAATGTGTATGAATTTTGTTGTCGTCGTCGGCTGCGCGCTGGGGTGCGCCCCTGAGGCGACGCAACAACACCCCGCCGACCCGCCGCGGCTGCCGGGCGCGCCCACGTACAGCACGCCGGTGGTGATCTCCGCCAGCGCCACCTCGGGCATTGAGACCGAGCCCTCGCTCGCCCGCGGCACCGACGGACGCGTGCTGATCGCCTACCTCACGTATCCACCGCCAGGCGATCCGAGCTTGCCGGGCGTCGCCGCGGTGTGGTCCTTGGACGACGGCGCCAGCTTTGCAGCACCAGTGCGCCTCGACGCGGCCGCCGCCGACGCGGATCTGCTCGGCAACGCCATGGTCGCTATCGACGGTGCGGGCCGGGGCCACATCGCCGTCATCGCCTCAACGCTGACGCCGCAAGGCGCCTACGCCACCAGCAAGACCGTGGTGTATTCCACCGCCCCCAACGACGAGGTGTTTTCGCAGCTCAGCGCACCGTTTCAAGACGTGCCGCGCTCGTTTAAGCCGTGGCTCACCACGCTCAACGACGGTGCGGTGGTGGTGGCGACTGCGCTTGGTAACGCGGGCAGCACGGTGCTGGGTGCTGCGCGCTTGGCGCCCGATAGCGACGCGTTTGTCACGCTGCCCGTCGGCGCGGCCGGCGGCGGCATGGTCGGCGAGGGGCACGCCTTTGTCTGTCCACGTGGCGACCGCGGCTTTATCTTGGTGGGCTACGCGCTCAACCCAGCACTCAACGCGGACGGCATCTACTTGTCGGTGACGTCGCGCTTGAGTGCCGACGGTGTCAACATCGGCCCAGCAACTAAAGTCTCGTTGGACACTGAATCTGTGACAGATGGCGCTATCATGTGTGGTGCTAAAGATGACGACATCGCCATCAGTTACGGTGTAGGTGTCATCCCATCGAACACCGATCAATTTCAGGCCACCACCGAGCACATCGCGGTGGTGGCGTCGCACGACGGCGGCGTCACCTTTGACGATCGCAGCGATGCACAAGCGGGAGGCGCACCGGTCGCGGCGTTGCCAGCGATGGTGATCAACGACAATGCGACGCTGCATGTATTGTATCTCGGCGTCGATGCCATCAACAACGCGGGCTCGCTGTTTCACCGTATGCGTGATCTGCGAGAGGCCCAAGAGTCCAGCGCGTGGAGTGCGCCCGTTGAAGTGGCGCCGATTTTACTCAACAGCAATCGGCTCACACCCCGCTACATCGGTGACTATTTTTACGGGGCAGCTGTCAACTTTGGTGTCATGTTTGTCTATGCCGACAACAACGGTCCGTCGTCCCATGTAGCATTCGTGCGCATCGATCGCTGACGCATCACGTCGCGGGCGCGTCGCTGACGCAGCAGGTTGCGGACGCAACACGGCGCTACTTGACGAACGGGCCCCACGACGGCGAGGTCTTTTCGCCGCCGACGGTGATGACGGTTTGTTTGGTACCGTCCAAGTTCGACACCACGAGCTGTTTAGAGCCTGAGCGCGTGCTGCAAAACACCAACAACCTGCCGTTGGGCGAAAAGCTCGGCTCTTCGTTGCTGCCTTGGTCTTGCGTCACGCGCTTGATGGCGTTGGTGCGCAAGTCGATGAGGAAGATGTCAAAGACGTTGCGTTCGTCGCGCGCCGTGAACGCGATGTGCGAGCCGCGCGGGGAGTACGCGGGCGTTTGGTTGTAGTTGCCCTGAAACGTGATGCGCTTGGGCTCGCCGCCGTCCGCACCGACGACGTACAGCTGCGGATTGCCCGCGCGTGACGATACAAATGCGATCTGCTTGCCGTCGGGACTCCATGCGGGCGAGGTGTCGATGCCCCAGCTCGACGTGAGCTTTTTTGAAATCGCCCCCGCGCGATCGAGCACGTAAACCTCCGAGTTGCCGTCCTGGCTGAGCGTGAGGGCGATGCGCGTGCCATCGGGAGACAAGCGTCCGCCTGAGTTGAGGCCCGGTCGCGACGACAAACGCTTGAGGCTGCCATCCGCCAACATGACCTCGAACAAATCGGGGTTGTCCATGCGGTAGCTCGTGAACAAGATGCTGCGCCCGTCGGGGGCGAACGCGGGCAACAAGTTCAAGCCGCCGCCCTTGGTCACCGCGTACGAGCCGCTGCCGTCGAGGTCGCCGACGAAGATTTGCTTTTCGCCTTGCACCTTTGAGACAAAGGCGATCTTGGTGCGAAACACGCCGGGCTCGCCAGTGAAGTAGCGAAACACCTCGTCGGAGATCTGGTGGGCGAGAGCGCGTGCAGCGTCTTTGGTGCCCTCGAGGTTTTTCGTCAGGCCCTCTTTTTGCGGCGCCACCTCAAAGCCGTGCAGCTCGACCGTGAGCTTGTTGCCGTCTTCTTTGAGTTGCATCTTCACGAGGCCCTGCGCGCCGACGTTGAGCCAGTCCGCAAACTTCACGGTCGATTGCGTCACGCCGTCGGTGTCGATGAAGCTGCGGGTGTCGAGCACCATAAACGCGCCCGACAGCGCGAGGTCGTCGCGCACCACCTTGCTGAGCAGCGCCGCGGTGGGCTTGCTACCATCCGCCGCCACGCGCGTCTCGGTGACCGCAATCGGAAACGGCCGAAACTCGCCACCCTCCACGTCGCCAACGATGGGGGCTTGCGCATAAACGGCCGAGCCGGCAAGCGCCCAAACGCAGGCAACCAAAAGCAACATCGTCGAGCGTGAAGACCGCGAGGAAAAGTGCATGCCCCCTACTTACACGAAATGGGGCGGAAGTTCAGCGCAACGCCACGTGCGGACTGCTGCGGGGCGGTGAACTCCTTCGGTTCACCTCCCAAGGTCCGTCGTGCCTAAGCGTGCAAGGCGCCGCTTGAACGCTTGGTTTTGCTGGCACCGTTCATGGCTTTTTTGCCAACCTCGCCGCGCAGCGCCGCCGCCAGATCGGTCTTTTCCCAGGTGAACTCGCTGCGGCCAAAGTGCCCATACGCCGCGGTGCGCTCGTAGCCTGGACGCAATAGTTTGAGGTGATCGATGAGGCCGGTCGGGCGCATCGGAAACAGCTTGCGCACCGCGAGCTCAATGCGCTCGACGTCGGCTTGCTCGGTGCCAAACGTCTCAAGCATGACGCTGACGGGGTCCGCGATGCCGATCGCGTACGCGAGCTGCACTTCACAGCGCGTCGCCAAGCCGCTGGCGACGACGTTTTTAGCGACGTAGCGCGCCATGTACGCGGCCGATCGGTCCACCTTGGACGGGTCCTTGCCGGAAAACGCGCCGCCGCCGTGGCGACCCATGCCGCCGTAGGTGTCGACGATGATCTTGCGCCCGGTGACGCCGGCGTCCCCCATCGGGCCACCGACGACGAAGTTGCCGGTGGGGTTGATGAAGAATTTGGTGTCCTTGGTGAGCATGCCCTTGGGCAACGCTTTGGCGATCACATCAGACATCACGGCGTCTTTGATCTGTTTGTGGCTGATGTCGGGCGCGTGTTGCGTCGAGACCACCACGGTGTCCACGTAGGCGGGCTTGCCCTCGTGGTATTGGATCGTGACTTGGCTTTTGCCGTCAGGACGCAACCACGGCAACGTCGAGCGGCGCGCTTCTGCCAAACGCTTGGTGAGCCGGTGGGCGTACGCAATCGGCATGGGCATGAGCTCGTCGGTCTCGTCGCACGCGAAGCCGAACATCAACCCTTGGTCGCCGGCGCCCATCTCCTTTTTCTCACCCTTTTTCGCTTTGTCGCCCTTGCCGATGTCGACGCCCATCGCGATGTCAGGGCTTTGGCCTTCGATGGCGTTGAGCACCGCGCACGTGCTGCCGTCAAAGCCCTTGTCCGAGTGGTCAAAGCCGATGCGGTTGATGGTCTTACGCACGATGGCGGGGACATCGATGTTGGCGTTGGTGCGCACTTCACCAGCGACGATGCACAAGCCGGTCTTAAACAGCGTCTCGACGGCGACGCGAGCCACCGCGGGATTTTTTTCGGCAGTTAAAATCGCGTCCAAGATCGCGTCTGACACTTGATCTGCCATTTTGTCGGGATGGCCCTCGGTGACTGATTCGCTGGTGAACAAGCTATTGCGCGCCATAGGGGGTCCTCACGTGCTGTGGCCGGGTGTCGACCAAATGGCCGGGTGTCGACCAAAACGGCCTGCGCGTGACGACACCACCGTCGACGACGCAACAGGCCGATGGCGCGGGGTAGGCCGCGCAAAACAGCGTGTCAACCGCGCTCAACTCAGGCGGGCGCGCGCAACGTCAAAAACGTCACTTCGGGGTCGGACGCCACGCGCGGCAACGGCCCGCCGTTGCCAAAGCCCAAGCCGCGGTTGACGTACAGCGTGTTGCCACCGACGTCGTAGCGGCCCCGCACAAACGGCTGCCCCGCGCGCTTGAACATCGCCTCGGTCACGCGGCCAAAGTACATCTGCCCGCCGTGGGTGTGGCCGCTGAGGCAC
>JAYTVG010000072.1:0-2575 GCA_043744135.1 Deltaproteobacteria bacterium
CCGGGTGGCATCGGCGTGGGGTGGCTGAGCTACCGCGCGCGCTCGTTTTTGCCTGCGATGGTGCTGCATCTCGCCACCGGTGCCGTCGTCATCGGCACCATCTACCTCGCACGCTGAGCGAACCTACCCGGCCGCCGCCGTGGTGGTAGCTGCGGCGGCTTGCGCGGTTGCGGCTTCGGCCGCGGCCTTGGTGGCTTCGCCGACGACGCCTTCGGGATCGGTCTCGGGATTTTTTGCCTTGCGCAGCGCACCCATCAAAGTGCTGAAGGCCTTGCCGAGCAGCGTCGCCACGGCGTGCGTGGGTGACTCTTTGTTGGCTTCCTCCTGCGCGACGGTGTCGACCTCGGCTTTGCCGGCCGCGACGGTCTGAAATAGCGCCTCGCGCTGAGCAGCACTCATGCCGCGCAGCTCGTGAAAGTCCTTCTCCGACAGCACGTCAACGCCGTGCGCCACTTGACGCGTACGCTCAGCGAGGTCGCTGTAGCCCGCGTGATCTGCAAAGGTCGCGAGAAATCCTGCCGCCGTCTTGCTGTGCTCTTTGACGTCGCTCAACGGGTTTTTCGGCGCGTGTTCGATGCCCTTTTTCTTCTCGTTGGCGCCGATGGTGGCGTCGGCGCCGAGCTTTGCGATCGAGGCCACTGCACCGACACCGGGGATGAACACGCCCACCACTTGGGCGACAAGGTTCGTGCCCGCGGCCGCCAAACGCGCGGCGCTTTTGGGCTTGTGGCGGCACTCGCCGATCAGCTCGGCCAGTGCCAAACCACTCGAAAACACCCCGAGCAGCACGTTGAGCCCCGGCACCGCTTGGCCGGCGGCTTTTCCGCCCGCGGCGGCCGCACTCGCAGCACCCGCGCCCGCTTCAGCGACGGCAATGCCGGTGTTTGCGACGTCCGCGGTTGTCTTTGCGACGTCGACGGCGGCCTTTGCCACGTCCGCGCCGACCTTGGCAGCGTCGACGGTGGTGGCGAGGCCGTCGCCGGCTTGGATCGCGCCGGTGAGACGGCTCGCGAGCTTGCCGGTTGCGTCCAACGCGCCCCGTCCACGCTCGGCGACCACCTTGCCCAATGACGTGCCATCCGTCGCTTTGCTGAGTGCTACGAACCCGCGCTCCGCCGCCGCCATGAAGCCGTTGACGGCGGTGGGGTCGCCACGCGTCAGTTTGAGCGCGTTGTCGACGCTGCCAAAAGTGCCACTGAGCGCCTCTTTGAGCGCGGCACGAAAGCCGTCGGTGCCGATCGAGCCCCTCAGCGCCGCCAACCGTTTCATGGTCTCAGGATTCGACTTGATGTCGCGCACCACAGCGGTGCCGAGTTTTTCGAGCTCGGGCGCCATCGAATGCTTGAGCGCCTTGAGCTCCGGCGACAATTTAGCGTCGAGCCGTTGGTCAAAGTGCGCCATCAGCGCCAGACCCGCGTCGTACGCCGCGGCGTCGCTGCCGAGGCCCACGGGCCGCAACTTGGTGCCGGCTTTCGTCGACGCGAGCGCATCGCGCACCGCCGTTTGGCTCTTCAATCGGTTGTCGCTGACACCTTTGTTGGCGGCCGCGTCGTGCGTCGTTTGCGCCGTTTGCGTCGTGGTCGACTCAAGCCCCTGCGTGACGGTGTGCTCCACCTTCGACGACGCCGCCTGCCGATCGAAGAAGGCGTTTTTGAGCAGGTCTTTGAACTCAACGCCGAGCGTGTCGGTGAGCTTCGACAGCGCGATCGTGGAGATGGCGATCGGCGCGCCGCGTTTGGCGGCCGCGTCCAACTCCGCCAACAGCGCGTAGGCGATCTGTTGCTTGGCTGCCTCGGGCGCGTCTTTGAGCGATTCAGCGAGCTTGTTGGTCTCGTTTTGCGACAGCTCTGCGCGCGCTTCTGACCGCGTCGGGCCCTTTTTGGCGGCGACCGCGGCCTTCAAAAACGCGCTGGCAGTCGCAACGATCGCGTCGACGTTGGGGGCCGGCGCGACCTCTGCAGCGGCCGCGTGCGTAGCCTCGGCTTTTGGAGCGGAAACCACGGGACTCGCTGCTTTTTTGATGACCACGCCTGCTCCTTGGACCTACACGCGGGAGTATATCGGCGAACCGGGGCAGTTGGCGCGGCTTTGCGTGGATCGCGCGGTTTTTCGCGCAGCACACGGCGGCTCGGCGGCGTATCAGTGGCGACTCACGACCTGGAGGTTGCATTTGCGCTTCATCAACACCATCGCTTGCTTATCCCTCTCCCTTGCCGCGCTACCAAGCGCCGCCGCGTCGACGTGGGAGATTGACCCCGCGCATTCGTCGGTGGGCTTTGTCGCTCGGCATTTGGTGGTCGCCAAGGTGCGCGGCCGCTTCACGGCGTTTTCGGGCACCGTGGTGATGGATGACAAGGACCTCGCCAAGTCGAGTGTGAACGTCACGATCCGGGCCGCATCGCTCAGCACCGACAACGACAAGCGCGACGAGCACCTGCGATCGAGCGACTTTTTTGACACCACCAAGTTCCCTGAAGCGACGTTTGTCTCGACCAAGGTCGAGCGCGGCGCCTCGCCCGACGCGCTGAAGATCACCGGCGACCTGACGCTGCACGGGGTGAAAGCGCCCGTGGTG
>JAYTVG010000073.1:0-2573 GCA_043744135.1 Deltaproteobacteria bacterium
CTCGGGCACCTCATCACAGCTGCGGGCGCCGCCGGGCTCATCAAAGTGCTCAGCGGCATGGCACACCAAACCGTGCCCCCCTCGGTTGGCTGCGAACAGCCGTTAGACCTGCTCAGTGACGACGAGCAGACGCGGCTGCATGTCGCGAGCAGCGCGTCGCCCTGGCATGAACATCCCAACCGCCCGCGCCGCGCCGGCGTGTCGGCGTTTGGATTTGGCGGCAACAACGCCCACGCCGTCGTTGAGGAGTACCGCGCCGACACGCACATCTATGCTCTTGGAAGTGTCGAATCGGTACCGAACGTCACCATCGCACCGCTCGCCGTTGTCGCCCAGCACGTGGTTTCAGACGGCGCGAAAAACGTCGCGCTCAACCTCAGCGCGCTCCGTTTTCCCCCAAACGACCTCAAAGACGCGCTGCCGCAGCAGTTGTTGATGTTGCAGGCCATCCGCGGCGCCCTCGACGCGCTCGATGGTCACCCCGGGCTGCTGCCAACGGACACTACAGGTGTGCTTGTGGGCATGGGCACCGACGTGCATGTGGCGAGTCAGGGGTTGCGGTTTCGTGCAAGTACGTTTGTGCCCGCGCAAGACCACGCCGCACTACGACGCTTCCGGGATGCCGCGCTGTCGCCTTTATCTGCGCAAGGCGTGCTCGGCTGCATGCCCAACATCGTCGCGAACCGCTCAAACGTGCAGCACGATTTGCGCGGCTTGGGCTTCACGGTGAGCGCCGAGGAACTGTCAGGGGTCCGCGCGCTGCAGACTGCCGCTGTGCTCATTGCGGCCGGCGACTTGACCACGTGCGTTGTCGGCGCCACCGACGTCAGCAGTGACCCCCGCCATTTGCGCGCGTGTGCACAGGCCGGCGTCGACGTCGCGCGCGGCGGGGATGCAGCCGTCGCGTTGGTGGTGACGTCACTCGCCCACGCGCAACGGTGCGGCGCGCGCGTCTTGGCGACGCTGCACGTCAACGCCAACACAGAGGTGGCGAGCACGTCTGCGGTGCCAGCGACACAAAGCGTACTCGCGCGCGGCATCGCGCACGCGGCGCGGGGTCTATTGGACGTGGCCGCGGCAGTGCGCGCCGTGTCGCAAGCGCAACACATAAACGGCGATCCGTGGCTGTCGACGTCGCGCGCGATGGATGTGACGACGACCGCGCTGGGCAACGTGACGGCGACCGTGCGTGTCAGCAGTGCAAACGCTACGCCGCACGTAACCACGGCGGCGCCGCTGCTTGAGTGGTACGCGGGCGCCAGCCACGCCGCGCTCGTGGCTGCCGTCCAGGGACGCGCCACCGCTATTGGCGACAGCGCTGGCTTGCGCTTTCGCGCCTGCGTCGTCGCACGCGACCGCGAGCAGCTCGAAACACGACGCGCGGCTTTGGTCGCACAGCTCAACGACGCCGTCACCGTCAGCGGCGATGGTTTTCATGCGGCGAGCACGGCGGTGGCGGCGCGCGATGTCTGTTTGTTGTTTGGAACCGCTGCGGCACCGACGCGCTGGCCGTCGCGCGAGCTGTTGTCGGCGTTCCCGGAAGCAGCAGCCGTGCTTGTCGATGCGCTCGGCGAACCACGCGTCCGCGATCTGTTTGCCTCCACCGACGATGCGTCAAACCCGCTGACGAGCTTGTTGGTGGCGAGCGCGCAGATGCAGGTGCACGCGGGTTACATCCTCGACGTGCTGCAGGTCGCGGCCGGCCACGTGTTGGGCGTTTCGCTGGGCGAGTCAAACGCGCTGTTCGCTGCGGGTGCGTGGAGCGATTTGTTTGAGATGATGAGCGAGATGAAGGCGAGCGGCTTGTTTGACACGCTCGTCGGCGGCAAATACCAAGCGGCGCGCGCGCATTGGCGCAACCTCGGCTTGACCGATCTTGCAGACAGTGACGCACCGTTTAAGGCGGTCGTGGTGCGCGCGCGCAAAGAAGCCGTCAACACCCTTGCGCGCCAACTCAACGTTGCGGACCGCGTCTTCGTGTTGGTCGTTCACACCAGCGACGAGCTCGAGATCGGCGGCGCGCCGGCCGCCGTCGACGCCATCGTGCGTGCACTTGAGACCGTCGCAGTGCCGTTGGTGATGCCAGCGGTGCACTGCGCGTTGTTGGCGACGGCGACAGACGCGTATCGGGCTGCACACACGCGCGCGACGGCCGCGGTGGACACCGTGGTGTGGTCGCACGGTCCGATGGGGCGGCTCGACTTGACGTCTGAGTCCTGTGCCAACGCGCTTGTGGATCAGGCCTCGCGCACCGTCGACGTGCCGGCGCTGTTACAGACCGCGTGCGCCGGCGGCGTCAAGATGTTCATCGACCTGTCGCCCAAAAACCTCGTCGGTGCGTGGGCCGCACGCAGTGTTGCGCGCGACACGCCTGTGCTCGCGCTCGACGGCAGCGCTTGCTCCGCGGTCGCCGTGGCCGCAGCGCTATGGGTGCACGGCGTCGTTGAGGCCGCCGTCGTGGCGCGCGTGCTGTCGCGGTTTGACGCACCCAAAGGCGAGGTCGCGCCCACCCACGTCTTGGTCAAGCCGATGCACGAACAGCCGCACGCCTCGGTCAGCGCGATCGCCGTGAC
>JAYTVG010000074.1:0-2571 GCA_043744135.1 Deltaproteobacteria bacterium
CGCGCACCACCAGCGCACCGGTCCCCGCCAAGCCGCCGAGTTTGTGCGCGGAACACACGATGACGTCGACACGCGCGGGCAACGGTTCCAAGCGCGCCACCGCTTGCGACGCGTCCACGCACACGACGGTACGCGTGGGCACGCGGGCCAACAGGGCGTCGAGCGGAGCTATCCAGCCGGTCTCGTTGTGCGCCGCAGTGACAAACAGCGCGTCACACGCCACCAGTGCGGCGTCGTCGACGTCACGCGCGCCGTTGTCAAATGCCAACGTGTGCAAGCGCAAGCCCGATTGCACCAAAGGCTTGTGCACCGACGGGTGCTCCAGGGGCGACGTCACCACGCACGCGCGCGGTTGGTGCGCGAACAGCGCGTGCACGACCCAGCGGTTGCCCTCGGTGGCACCCGACGTAAACACGACCTCGCGCGCTTGAGCGCCGAGCGCGGCTGCGACGGCGTCGCGTGCGTGGTCGAGCACGCTGCGCGCTGCACGGCCGATGGCGTGCGGTGACGACGGGTTGCCGATGCACGCAAGCGTTGTGCGCGCGGCGGCCAAAGCAACGGCGAGGGGGGGCTCAGACGCGTTGGCGTCGAGATAGACCGGATCGCTCATGCCGCGCCGACGTCCGCGCTGGCAAACGGCCGCAGGCGCGAGCCGGCACGCACACCGATGCGCTTGACCAAGTCGGTGCCGAGCGCACGCCGCGTGCGAGCACGCTCGGCGCCTGTGGTGCCGTCCACGAAATCGATGCGCGCGCCGGCCATCGAGCCGTGCCCGCCGGCGCTGCCCAGCGGCCAGCGCACGATGGCCTCACGCACGAGCTTGCCGGCGGAAAAGCGCCGGTCGCTGACGCGCAGCGAACAAAACACCGCGCCGTCATGCTCACCGGTGACGACGGCCCAGCGGATGCCCTCAGCGAGCAACAACCAATCCGCCGTCTCCGCCACCAAGTCGGGCACGTACACCGCGCCGAGGTCGCACAGCACCACGTCGTCGACGCAGCGGGCGCGCCGCACCGCAGCCGACAAAGCCGCGAAATAGCGACGCGGCAAGCGCGGGTGCTCGATCTGGCTGACGAGCGCCATGTCGGTGTGCGCGATCAGGTGCTGGTACGCCCACACATCCACCTGCCCGACTTCGCGCCCCAGATCGCGCGTGTCGGACTTGATGCCGTAAAACAACGCGGTGGCGACGTCGTGGGCAAACGGCATCCCGGCGGACTGCACGTAACACGTCATCATCGTCGAGGTGGCACCGTAGTCGCCGCCGACGTCGACAAATGCGGGCGCGATGGCGTCGTCAACCACGCGTGCGGGGTGGTGGTCAAAGCACATCAAGCGGTGCGTGCGCATGGTGTCTTTGGACAAGCAGTGGTTGCCATGTTCGGGCTGCGTGTCGACGAGTGCGATGACATCAAAGCCAGCGGGATCGACGCGCGCGTACGGCACCAGCGGGATCTTGAGCAAGCGCACCATCGTGCGGTTCTCCGCGCGCCCCAGCACACCGCCATGTGCGAGCGTGTAGCTGGCGCCCGCCCGCGCCTTGAGCAACTCCCCCAGCGCGAAGCCGGACGCGATAGCGTCCGGGTCCGGGTTGTCGTGGGTGCACACCAGCACGCGCGCACGCTTCCCGACGGCGGCAAGCAAAGCGTCCACTTGGGCGGTCAGATCGAGCGCGGTCATCGGCGCGCACGCTACCACGGGGTCCGCGCGCGCACGACCGCGCTTGGGCACTGGCGGGAACCGCGTTGCCCCCCCAGGGGTGGTGAACGCGATGGCTCCTTTGTTCACCTGGCAAGGTCCCGGTGAGCGTCTTTGTTCACCTTCCAAGGTCGGTGAAATCACGCGTTGGCCGCGCGCCAACTACGGAAAAACAGGCGCGCCGCAGGGGAGACTGCTAGTCTAGCGTCTGGTGGTTGTTCGCACCGCGCGCGTGACGCAAGGGTGCTTAGGAGTGGTGATGGCGGCACGGCGCGAGCAAAGCGGCAATCTGCAGTGCTCTTTTTGCGGCAAGACGCAGCGCGAGGTGAAAAAGCTCATCGCGGGCCCGACCGTGTACATCTGCGATGAGTGCATTCACTTGTGCAACGACATCATCGCGGAAGACGCCACCGAAAAACACAGCACCGAACAGATCGCATTGCCACCGCCGCAAGAGATTAAGGATTTCTTGGACCGCTACGTCGTCGGTCAGGACCACGCCAAAAAGGTGCTGTCGGTCGCTGTGTACAACCACTACAAGCGCATCAACACGCGAGCGGACGCCAAAGATCACCGCCACGGCGACGGCCAGGTCGAGCTGTCGAAATCAAACGTCATGCTCATCGGCCCCACCGGCACGGGCAAAACGCTATTGGCACAGTCACTCGCGCGCTTTTTGAAAGTGCCGTTTACCGTCGCCGACGCCACCACGCTGACGGAAGCCGGCTACGTCGGTGAGGACGTGGAAAGCATCGTGCAAAACCTGTTGGCCGCGGCCGACAACGACGTTGAGCGCGCCGAAAAAGGCATCGTGTACTTGGACGAGGTCGACAAGATCGCGCGCAACGGTGAAGGCCCGTCGGTGTCGCGCGA
>JAYTVG010000075.1:0-8482 GCA_043744135.1 Deltaproteobacteria bacterium
CGTCGTCGCAGACCTGGCAGGTGCACAAGCCTGGGTGGGCGGCTGCGCGCACGATGGCGCTGTCGAGCTCGGAGGCTTTCACGGTGTCTGCGGTGACGAGCGCTTGACAGCGCGTGGTGCAGGCCGCACCGCTAGCAGCGGCGCACGGGTGCAGGTCACATACGTTGGCGCACGCGTCGCTACGGCAGGCCAAGTCGAGCTCGCGCACGACCACCGCTTGCATGCAGCTGCCGATCTCTTTGAGGCGCTCACCGTTTGGTGCTTTTGCGGCGAGCTCGTCTGTGTAGGTGGCGCCCAGGGTGGCGCGCTGCTTCGCTAAGTCGGCGCAGGCACCAACGGGATCGTCGGCGCAGGCAAACAGGCTGTGCTCGGTCTCAGGCGTCCGCCCACACGCGAGCAACGTCACCATCAACAGCATCGTGGCGCCACGCACGGGCGGGGCGCACATCGCCACGCAGGCCATCAGCCCCCCTTGCTGGTGCCGAGCGTGGGCTCGTAGGGCAGCCAACGAAAGCCGTCGATGATGGCGAGTGAGTCCAAGATGCCGTCGCCTTCGTCGTGCGTGGAAAACAGGATGTGCATGCCGCGCTGGCCCGGTTGCACGGGAACTTCCGTGGTCAACCATCCCGACCCAGAGCCCTCCGCGGACGGCGACAGGCCGGGGCAGTAGTCGGGCACCACGCAGGTGTCATCAAACGACGACGAGCATCCTGTCGTCGACGCCACGCCAAACGGGGTGCCGGCGAGTGGCTGCGTCCACAGCGCGGGCTCTTCAAAAAAGCCCACGTTGACGGTGACGGGCCTGCCGTTGAAGTCAAACGCCGCGTTGGTCGGCATGCCGTTGTTGACGGGTGGGGTCTGCACGATGATGTAAAACGTGTCGTTATAGATTTGGCACAAGAACTCGGGCCACTCCATCGACAAAAACATGAAGTCGACGGCAAAACCACGGGCGTTTGCGGGCACGTCGACGGTGACGTCGATCTGCGTGAGATCGTGAATCTGCGGGTTTGAGTCGAGGTGCGCGGGATCGGGGTCGGGGAAGTCTGGGTCCCCCGGCGACGTGAAGTCCGTGTAGCCGTTGACGGGGTAGCTGTCGTCGGCGCGGCCCGATCCTAACGTCGTCAGGCAGCTGTTGCCGATGACGTAGGGTCCCGCGACATCGTTGCGCACGCGCAGCCGCGGGCCGATCACACCGAAGTAGTCGTCGAGCGCAGCGCTTTGTTCGGGCGCGCCGTTTTTAGTGGCACTGACAAACGCCGTCCCGCACAGGTCGAGCGCACCCGCAAGATTTTCGGCGCTGGTCCCCGTGCTGCAGCTGCAACGGGGCTCATCGTCGTTGGTGCCGCTGCAGTTGTCGTCTTCGGAGGTCTCGGCGAACTCGACGCCGCCGGGTTGCACGTGAAAGCGCGTGTCGTCGCAGTCGACGGCGCTTGGGCGCTGTGGGTAGTTTGGGTCGACACAATCAAAAAAGCCGTCGTCGTCGCTGTCGTGACACGGCCCGGTGTCGCCTTCACCTTCACCTTCGCCTTCACCTTCACCTTCACCTTCGCCTTCGCCTTCACCTTCACCTTCGCCGCCACACGTGCGCGTCGTGCACTCAAGCTTCAGCTCGTTTGTGCACACGCAGGTGTTGCAGTCCTGCGCGATCGACCCACCGATGGCCACCGACGTGTCGCCGACGTTGCACACCTTGGGATCGTTTGGGGGTGGTGGTGTGCACGCTTGCATTTGCACGAAGCACACAGCACACAACAAGACGAGGGCATGGCGGACGGACATCCTTGCGTTGTACCGCGCTTGACGCCGCCCGTCGCGTTCGCCGTCACTTCTTTGCTGCGCGCCGGATCACCACCGGCTTGACGCGGCCCACCGGCGCCAGCTGCGCCACCCACAAGGTGGCGACGGGGCGCTTTTCAAACGCGGCGGTGAAGGTGGCAACATCGTGAATTTCTGTCGCATTCACGCGCAACACCACGTCGCCGACCTTCAGCCCTGGGGCGCGTTCATCAAGCGCTGCGATCTGCACACCGCAGTGACCACTCAAGCTGAAACGCACGGCCGTCGCGGCTGACAATGGCACCACGTCGATGAAACGGGGAGCAGCCGGTTGCGCCGGCAGGGTGATCTGGTCGGTCGTGCCCTCGGGCAAACGCACGCGCACAACCGCAGCCGCCGCGGGCGCTTGCGACCACAGCGCAGCGACCACGTCAAACGCGTCGTCGATGGCATGGCCGTCGATGGCGACCAAGGCCATCTCGATCGATAGACCGCTGCGCGCGGCAATGCTGTCGTCGACAACGACGGCGATGCCCGCGCGCTGTGCGTCGTGCCAATCAAGCGCCAGGCCGACGCGCGTGAGCTCGCCGCTGCCCGCGAGCGCGCGCTGCACGGCCGAGCGATCGCGCACCGTGGCGCGTCCACCTTGCACACGCGTGACCAAACCGAGCAGGCCACCACACGCGTCAAAGACCCCAGCGCCGACGCCATCCGTTGGCGCATTCAACGAGGTGTCCCAACCGTCGTCGCGTCGCTGCGTCAGCATGCCAACCTCGACGCGTTCGCCACCCGCGAACAACGCCACCACGGACTCGCCAAGCAGCGCGTCGGGCGGGCCTGTGACGCCAGGCAGGGGGCCAAAGCCCTCGACGTTGGACGACGACACATGAAACTTCACCAGCGCGATGTCGGCGTCGAGATCCACCAACAAGATGTCGGCCGGTAGCACCTCTCGGCCGATTTTCACGCGCACCGCCGCAGCGTTTGTCAACGGTGCCGCCGCAGTGACGACGTAGCCGTCCGCATGAATGAGCGTGCCTCCCGCTATCGACGCGCCGCTTGAGGACAACAACGTGACGATGGCACCCAAGCGCAACAGTAAAACACCGGCCGCATCCGATAGGCGCGGCTGTTGCGCCGCCGACAGCGTGCTCGCGTCGAGTTGGGGACACGGTGGTGCCGCGGCCACAGCAAACACAACAAACACCAGCGGCAACACCACGCCGACGTTGTAGCGCAAAGTCGCGCCACGCAGAAGCGCGCGCCGCACCTCAACCGCGGGTCACGATGACGAAGGCACCGCCACGCCTGGTCGCGCCACGCGGCGGAACACCAAAAACGCCACCACCGCTACCCCGAGTGCCGCAACGATCGGCACCACCACGCCGACGGCGATCAACAAGACCGCGGTCGCGTCTTCAAGCACGCTGATGAGGGGGTTGGCAAGGCCCGCGGTGGTCCCCGTCGAGGCTAAGCGCAGCACGCTTTTTGCCGCGTGCGGAAGTGCCGCAGCAGGCGCGCCGACCACCAAGCCCAAACCCATCGCCCACAGCGGGTCTTTGATTTCAAACATCACGCTCGCGGCCAACAGCGCACCGGCGGCGGGGCGCACCACAGTGGAGATGGCGTCGAGGGCGTGGTCAAGCGTCGGGACCTTGTCGGCACCAATCTCAAGCAGCGTCGCCAAGCCCAAGGCCGCAAGCGCGGGTAGCGACGTCAAAAACGCGAACGCGTCGCCCAAGTTGATGACGCCCGCGCGCCCTAACACACCGGTCACAAGCAACGGCAACCACGCGCGCAAGCCAGCGGCCGCAGCGAGCGACACTGCCAGCGCCAAGCTCGCCACCCACGTCAGCACATCGATTTGCGTCACGAGCCCTCCACGTCAAACAGCATCATAGCCACGGGATCGCGCGCGCCGGCTCGCACAGATCGCGCGTGCCGCAGTGCCTTATTGCGCAGCGCAATCGAGCGCGTCGTGCAGCGCGACCGCGGGCACCAGCAGATGCGGGTGCTGACGTCGACCGATCTGACGCATCACGCGCGCGTGGCTGGCAACAGCCGCGATGAAGCTGCCCGAATGCAAATACGGCAGGCCAAATTCAAGTGCACACGCCCGCACGATGGGCGCGAGCTTTGGGTAGTGCACGTGGCAGATGCGTGGGAACAAATGGTGCTCGATTTGATGGTCGAGCCCGCCGGTGAAAAACGTCGACAGTGCGGAGCCGCCGAAGTTGGCGGTGGTGCGCAGCTGATGGTCCGCCCAGCCGCTGTCGATGTGCATTTGTCCAGGCTCGAGCTTCACCGCGACGACGTTTTCAACGATGTGCCCGAGTTGAAAGACTAGCGCCATGCTAAAGCCCGCGGTGAGCATGGCTGCGAGGTAGCCGACCAACACCTGCGCGGGGTTTGGCAGCAGCCATAGCGGAATCGCCAACATCAACACCAGATGCGCCGCTTTGCCGATGAACGTCTTCACGACGTCGCGTGGCAGTGCACGCTTGCCAGTGCGCGGGTCGCGCTGCAGCAAGCGCGAAAAGTCATACAGGTACATCCACATCAGCGCGACCAGCGCATACAAACCCCACGCATACACGTGCTGCACGCGGTGCCAGGGCTTGGTGTCGGGCCGGTGGTAAAACGCCAAAAACGGTCCCGGCTCGATGTCGTTGTCGACCACCGCGACGTTTGTGAAGGTGTGGTGCACGACGTTGTGGGTGAGGTTCCACATCGCGCTCGATGCACCCATCATGTCAAACGACCACGCTAAAAACGCGTTGACCCAGCGCTTTTTTGAGTAGGCTTGGTGCAGTGCATCGTGGCCGATGTTGATGCCGATGCCTGCCAAACCAAAACCGAACACCACCCACAACAAGATGCTGGCGGGAAACGCGACCGCGCCGGTCAGGATCGCTGCCCATGTTCCCCACGTCAGCGCGAGCCAGAACACGGTCTTTGCGACCATCGCCGCGTTTGCATGGCGCGAAATCTCCGCACGCGCGAAATACGCCTCGACCCGGCGCTTGAGCTCGCAATGAAATGCGCTCGATCCGCGAAACGTCACCTTGTCCAACGACGCCATCCCGGACCTTCTGAACGCAAAAAGCCGGCGCGCTCCCGTGCACCCTAGGCTTCGAGAGCCAGCGTGTCGACAACCAATCGAGCAGCAGGCGGCGGGTTGGCGCGCGGAGCATCACAGGCACCAGCCAGCCGCCACCGGCCGGTGACTCTGACGGGCAATGCGCGCGATGTGAGATGTGGGGTGAAACTGCTGCCGATCTAACCGAGCAAGGCCTCGCGCAGGCTCTTTTTATTGAGCACTTTGAGGCCGCGGGCACTCACCTTGATGCGTACCCATTTTTTGGCGTCGACGTCCCACACGCGCTTGGCTTGAATGTTTGCCGCGAAGCGTTTGGGGGACTTGATATTGGAGTGCGAGATCTTCGACCCGTTCATCCAACGTTTGCCAGTGATTGCGCAGATAGCCATAAAATCCTCGTGTCGACTCGCGTCGATCTCAATGATCCGAGCGTGCGCCCGGGACAAGCTGCGTGCGTAGCAGTCCGCGGCCATGCTGCCAAGGCCTGGTTACGCCCAGCCGACTCACTCGTCGTGTGTGGGGTACAAGCGGTCTAAAATCGTCGTTAACTCAGGCAATTCGCCGGGGGCCAGCGTCGCTGACACGAACAGGTGGTGGTTGTCGGGGTGCGCGACCACCACGCCCGGACCATCCAGCGAGCCCAAGCGCGCGCCCGACGCCACCGACCACGCACCCGCGTGCGGCGCCCCCACATACAGCACCGTGCCGTCCGCGTTGAGGGCGATGCTGTCGGGCGCGCGATCGACGTTGATGGTCGCGCTGCACTTTTGTGCGTGCACGGACCAGACGTCGACGCGAGCGCCAGCGCTGACCGCCACGCGCAACCCGTCGGCGCTGGTGGCAACCGCACGCGCCGGACGCGACACGGCCGCGCCCTCACCGCCGTGGCCCATGCGCAACAACTCACGCGCGGCGTCGACGTCCCACGCGATCACGTCGCCGCTGTCATCGGCCACACCGGTCAGCACCAAACCATCCGGCAAAAACGACAGCCCCGACAGCGGCGCGCGGTACGGCGTCGAGCGAAACAATTCTTCGCCGCCCTTGGCATCTACCACCAACGCCAAAAAATCCGCGCCGTGGTGGACGCCGACCGCGAGCCGTTCGCCATCGGGCGCAAACGCCAGGCAAGACGGCGGCGCCACGTTGAGTGTGTGCCGGGCGGTGGCGGTGGCGACGTCAATGATGTGCACCCCTTTTAAATGCGGCCGACCCAGCGCCAACGAACTGCCGCGCGGCGACACCGCGAGCACGTCGATCGCAGCGCCGCCAATGTCGACCTCACAGCGCGCGCGAGTGGCGCCGTTGTCGACGTGAAAGACGCGCACGCTCGCTTGGCCCCCCGCGCGTGACACGGCGACTGCAAGCGTTTTGCCGTCGCGCGAAAACGCCGCGGCCGTCAGCAGCGACAGCTGCAAGTCGGTCGTGCTCTTGCTCGTCGTGCTCGTCGTCACGCGCGCTGCGGGCGCCGCTTTAACCTTCGTTCGCGCTGGCGCTGAGCGCGCGGTGGCCGCTTTGCGGTTCTTGGTGGCGGCGGTTTTTTTTGCGGGCGCTTTTGCCGCCTTGTGCGTGACGGGCGCGGCCATCGCCCTGGACGCCTTGCGTGGCGCCGGCGCTTTGCGCGCGGGCTTTTTTTTGCTGATCGCTTTGGCCTTTTTCATCGCAGCAACTCTGTGGCACGTGCGCGCTTGACGAACTGCCCGCCGCCGCTGACCTTGAGCGACGACTTGTCGACGATGACGCGACCGCGCGAGATGACGGTGTCTGGGTAGCCGTTGACGGTGAAGCCCTCGTAGGCGCTGAAGTCGACGCGCATATGGTGGGTACCGGGATTGCGCACGCTGATGGTCTCGGTGCGCTTAGGATCAAACACCACGATATCGGCGTCACTGCCGACTGCGATGGTGCCCTTCTTTGGAAACAAGCCGAAGGTTTTGGCCGCGCTCGTCGACGTCAACTCGACAAACCGGTTGAGCGACAACCGCCCTTGCACCACGCCGCCGTGAAACATCAGCGCCATGCGGTTTTCCACGCCGGGCGCGCCGTTTGGAATTTTCGTGAAGCTGTCTCTACCGAGTTCTTTGCCGGGTTGCGCAGGCGCTGGCTCACCCGGCTGCCATGACGCGTTGAAGCAAAACGGGCAGTGGTCGGTGGCGATGGCGCTTAAGTGGTTAAACTTCAGCCCCTGCCACAACACGTCTTGGTTCCACTTTTCGCGCAGTGCTGGCGTCATCACCCACTTGGCGCCTTCGAAGTTGGGCCGGTCGTAGATGGTGTCGTCCAAAAACAAATATTGCGGGCAGGTCTCCGCCTGCACATCGACACCGCGCATGCGCCCGATTTTCACTTGCTCAAGCGCGTCGGCGCTCGACAGATGCACGATGTACAACGGGACGTTTGCCACCTCCGCGATGGCGATGGCGCGGTGCACGCCTTCCGCCTCCATGCGCGTCGGGCGTGTCTTTGCGTGGTACTTGGGCGCGAGCTTGCCGTCTTTGATCGCAGCTTTGACGATCTCATCGATGACGATGCCATTTTCAGCGTGCATGCAGATGCGTGTGCCGTTGTCGCCCGCTTGGCGAAACGTGCGGTACAACGTGCCGTCGTCGACGTACAAGACGCCGGGGTACGCCATGAACAACTTGTACGACGTCACGCCGTCTTGCGCTAAGCGCTCAAGCTCACCGAGCCGCTCCTCAGCCATGTCGGTGACGATCATGTGAAACGCGTAGTCGATGGTGGCCTTGCCGTCGGCTTTTTTGTGCCACACGTCGAGACCCTTCAGCGTGCTTTCGCCCTTGGTTTGAATTGCGAAGTCGACGATGGTCGTCGTGCCGCCAAACGCTGCCGCGATGGTGCCGCTGTGAAAGTCGTCCGCCGATGTGGTGCCGCCAAAGGGCATGTCCATATGCGTATGGGGATCGATGCCACCCGGGATCACCAGCTTGTCGGTGGCGTCAATGACGGTGTCCGCGTGGTAGCCGTGTTTGGCGAGATCTTGGCCGATCGCGGTGATGCGCTCGCCTGCAACATAGACGTCGGCGAAGTAGTCGTCGGTGGCGGTGACGATGCGACCATTTTTGATGAGCAAGCTCAAAGGGCCTCCAAGCGTGTAGCACCTGAACCTTCGCCCAAAGCACCGGCTGTGCGCAACGCCCACCGTCAACGCGTACCCTCAGCCGTGCATCGACTCACGCGTGCGCTCGAGCATGTGTGCGTGGGCGACAAACATCGCACGAGACACCGACCGGCCGTCGCTGACGTAGCGCTGCTCAAGCGTTTTTGCGTCCGCGAGATCGTGCAGCGCGTACCCGTCGGACGCAAAAAATGCCGCGACGTCGTCGGGGTGGATGCCGAACAAAACCGGCTCGCCCACCAGCGACAACAGCTTGCCGCTCAAGCGGTGCGCCACGGCGCGTATGTCTCGCGTGTTGTGCAGGTGCCAAAAGTCCATCACCACACTGCTGCCGCTCGCACACAACGCGTGCAGCAACGACAGCGTCTGTAAAACGACGTCACGCGTCAGGTACATGCTGACACCCTCCCAAATCACAAAGGTGCGCGCGCCTTTGATGAAGCCGGCGCGCACCAGCGCACCGTCAA
>JAYTVG010000076.1:0-8473 GCA_043744135.1 Deltaproteobacteria bacterium
TACAACTCGTCGGGCCGCGACATCGCCGCGCTCACGCGCGGCCGCCCCTACAACCCCGCGTTCCTGCACCCCGAAGATCTCGCGGCGCTCGGCGTCGCCGAGGGCGACACCGTGCGCATTGCCTCGGATCACGCGATCCTCGCCTTCGTCCAACACGACGACGACGTCACGCTCGTCGCCGACGATCTCGACGGGTGCTGCTGCGGTCTGCGTCACATCGGCGCCGGTGGGGTCTGACCCTAAGCGCACCGAGCGAGCGTGGGTCTGACAGCCGCACGCCGCGATGACGACCGCGAGCGTGCTGAACAAAAAGCGCGCCGTCATTCGAGCTCCACCCCAGCCGCGTGTACATGCGTCGCATAGGCAGCGCGCACATCGACGACGGCGAGCGAGCCGACGCCAGCGCACAACACATCGCCGTCGCCGATGGCACACAGCGTCTGCAGGTGCTCACCAGTGACCGGTTGGCCCGACAAAAAGAAAAACAGGTTGAACACCGCACCCTCGCTGGAGGTCACGAGCGTCCCCGCGTCGCTGCCGAGATGCTTCAGCGCAAAGGTGAACACCTCAGAAGCGCACACACCGACGTCAACGACATCGTGGCCGCTGACGATCAAGCCGCGCACCAAGCCATCTCGCAACGCCAGCTGCGCCCCGTCCGCAGAGCGACCGACGACGACGGTCTTGGTGCCGCCCGCCAAGCGCTGCCGCGCGAGCGTGCCAAACGCCCGACCAATGCGCGTGCACACCTCTATGGACAGTGGCACCGGCGCCGCCCCACGCAGACTGGAGTTGCGCAACAACTCGGTGATGTGAGAGGTCATTCGGGGTCTCCTGTGGTGTTGGCGTTTTGCGCTTCTTTGCCGTGGGTCCGCGTGCGCATCAACAACACGTTGGTCTTGAGCTGGATGTCAAACGGCACGTCGATTTGAAAACCTTTGGGGGTGATGTCAAAACTCGTGCCCGTAAAAAACGCCGTCGGCGGCACCATCATCCAGGTCGCACGAAAGCGCCACGTGGATGTGAAACTCTGCCCGCCGTGCACCCGCAGCGGTGGCGGATCGGGCATCGCTTGCACACCGCGGGAGATGGCGTCCTTCACGCCTTCGTCGATGCCCAGATGGCCCGAGGGCAGCGTGGCGTCGATGGTGAGCACGCGGCCGTCAGGACCTTGCGTCAACACCAACTCGATGATGGCGTGAAATCGAAACGCGCCTTTGCGCGATCGCATCAGCTCTTTGAGACGCTCACGCCGCGCGGGTTGTAGCGTCGGCGCACTGCCGGTCGCGTACTGTTTAGCGAGGTCGCTGTACGCCTGGTACATCTCGCCCCACGCCTCGCGCTCTTGAAAGACGTCGCGCATCATGCCCACTTGCGTCACGCGTTCGCCACCATCGTTGAGGTCTTTCATGGCGGGCCGCCACTGCGTGATCACGTGGTCTTTAAGCGTGCGAAAGTAATCATCCGTCATGCCCGAGGTCACCTCGTCATCAGCGAGGTCGGCGAGGATGGCTTCTTTGATGCGTTGTTCGGCGCGCGCATGATCGCTGAGCGGTCCTTGCGCGCGCTCATCAAGCGCACCCTCAAGCAGCGCTGTCGACGGACCAAGCACGCCACCGGTGCCGAGCACGCGCCCGATGGCGCCGTCATCGGGCCTGACACGCAACAGCGACGTGCCAGACGGTGCGGACGCTGTGGGCGCGACGCCGGCCGGTGCGGGGCTCGGATCCGCTGCGTGCTGAGCAGACACGTCGGCGACGAGCGGCGCTGTCGGTGGCTGCACGACAGGTTCCGCAACGATCGGCGTGGTGGGCGCGCGCACCTGCGGCGGGGGCCTGTCAGCCACCGGCAACGCGGCGCTCGTAGCGGGCGGCACGGCGCGCACCAACTGCATCGCCACGGACGCTTGCGGTCGCGGTCGAACATGCACGCGGGGCTGCGCTTGCGTCACGTACAGCAACAGCGCCAGATGCACGACGGTGGCGGCGGCCACCGCCAAGGCTTCGCGTGTGGGGCCGCGGGGTGGCATGCGCGCAGCATACCGATTCGGCGCCGCGCTGAAAGCCGTGAGGTGACGGCGAACGCCCATCCCACAAAGGCTTTCGTGGCGGCTGGGCGACTCAGCGTTTGTGCTGAGAACTTTAGCTCAGCTCGACTCGCCGCAAAAACGACTCCAAATCCAGCACCGCTTCCGTGATGCTGACGCTGTCGCCTTGTTTGCCGTGAAGCTCAATGCGGCCGCCGCACGCCGACACATGCTCAAGTCCGTATGCGCCACCGCTGCCCTTCATGTCGTGCCCGAGGCGTGCGACCGCGCCGAAGTTGCGCGCCCCCAACAATTCCCGAATCACATTGATGTCGCGCAAGCGGTTGGCGAGGTAGTTGGGCACCAAGTCTTTGAGGTCGGGGTCGATGGTGATTTTGACGCGTTCGCTCCACGTCGGCGCGTCGAGCGCACGAGAGTCAATCGGCGTCGCTGGTAGACTCAAGGTGCGTGTCACTGCGCGCACGAGGTCGGCGCGCGCGACCGGTTTGAGCGTGAAGTGCGTGCAGCCCGCGGCGCGCAATGCCGCTTCCGCATCTGGGTCAGCGGTGAGCGCCATGACCACCACGTCGGCACGTTTGGCGCGCAGCTTGAGCAGCAGCTCGGCACCGGCCATATCGGGCAAGTGGTTGTCGACGATCACCAAAGCGATCGTGTCGTCGAGCGCCGCCAGCCCACCGGCACCGTCTTTGGCCTCCACGACTTCAACGTTTATCGCAGCACCCTCAAGGTGACGCTTCACCAACGCCCGAATTTCCGCTGAGTCGTCTACAACCAGCACGCGCCGCACGCCGCCAACCGCGTGCGCTAGCGATCGCTCGAGTGCTTTGGCATTGATTGGCTTTTCCAAAAAACAATCCGCGCCGGCCGCAAACACGCGCTGCTTGCGCTCGGCAAGCGCATCAGCGGTGACAACGATGATCGGGATGCACGTGCCGGTTTCTCGCTGTCGTTCGCGGGTGCGCTTGATAACGCCGAAGCCGTCCACGCGCGGCATCGACAAATCAAGCACCAACGCGTCGTAGGGTGCCACCGCCAGCATCTCGAGGGCCGTTTGTCCGTCGCGTGCCTCGTGCACCACGTAGCCAGCGCGCTCCAAAATGCGGCGCAAGATATGCCGGTTGTCGATATCGTCTTCGGCCACCAAGATCCGCTTGCGGCGCTCCGTGGGCGCAGCGTCGTTGACCGAAATCGCCATCGCTGATGTCGGTGCGCCGGTCGGGGTCGTGGCCGCCGACACCACGTCGTACAGCGGTGCAAGGCGCACGGGCTTGCGCACCGTTCGTGCATCGGCAGCCAGCGGTTGTTCTCGGGCGGCGAGCACCACCGCAGCGACGTCCTCGAGCTTTGGGTGCGCGCGCAACGCGTGCACTGCGAGGTCCGCATCTCCGCATGCGAGATCCGCGTCGACAATCACGACGTCAGCAACAAACGGCGGCGCCCAATCTGGTGGCGGGACATCCTCGAGCACCACGACCGCCATCCCCCAGCTTTTCAGCGCGCTGCTGATGGCGTAGGTGCTGGGCGCGCAGCCGCAGATCAGCACCGCGTTTTTTCCCGGCAAAAACATCTGTTCGCCAGTGGTATCCGCAAAAACACCATGTTCAACCTCGACGGAAAACACGCTGCCGATGCCGGGCGTGCTGTCGAGCTGCACCCGCGCGCCCATCAACGCAGCCAAGCGCTCGCACAGCGCGAGGCCGAGGCCGGCACCTTGCTGCTTCGTGTCAGCAATTTCGGCCGGGCTGTCGGGTTCCTCGGGCACCGTCGATGAAAGCTGAATGAACGGCTCAAACGCAAGCTGGTGCTGGTTTTTGGGGATGCCAATGCCGGTGTCGCGCACCTCGTAGCGCAACGTGCAGGTGGTGTCGGTGCGCGCGACCGGCCGCACCGACAACACCACCACGCCGTCTGATGTGAACTTGACTGCGTTGTCGACGAGGTACACCAAGATCTGCCGTAGCCGCCGCTCATCACCATTGATATGTCGCGGTACCAACGGCGAGATGTCGAGCACCAATTCCGTGTTGCGTTCGCGTGCAGCCGTCGCGAATTGTTCGGCGACGTCCTCGAGCACGCTGTAGATCGCGGTGTCTTGTTGGCGCAGCTGCAGCGCATCCGTGTCGACGCGCGTGAAGTCTAAGACGTCTTCTGCCAAGCCGAGCAGCCCGCGCGCGCGTTCTTGCAGCACGCCCGCCGTAGCACCTTGCGCCTGATTCAGGCCGGTTGTCGACAGCATGTCCATGAGCGCCAGCATGTCGTTGAGCGCGCTGCGCACCTCGCTGCCGATCATATTGAGCGCCGTGTGTTGGCGAGCATCAGCTCGCAGTACATCCAACGGTTGCGTCACGTTCCCCCCGTGATCTGCACGAGGTCGCGCAGGCCGCAAGCGTAACGCTGCGCCGCTAAATCGTCTGCCGTCGGTGCACCTTGTCTCGATCTAAACGAACGAGCGTGCGCTGCGACGTCGCTGGCGCAGCAGCGCGACCGCGACCAGGCCGTACAGGCCCGCCTGCGGCGCGCCCACCGACGCGCAGCCAAAGCCGTAGCCGAGCGCTGGAGCGCTGTCGCCGCCGCCCGCGATGTTGGGGTCGGTCCCGGCGCGCAGCTCAGCGATATCGCCGACGCCATCACCGTCGCTGTCGGTGTCAGCGCTTTCAATGGTGTCAAGGGCGGCGTCGAGGGTGGCGATGTCGCTCGCGATCAAACCATTGGCCTGCAGCGTCTTGCCCATCGGCTGGGTGACGGTGCCAAAACCGCCTGCGCCGGAGCTGTGGCACGCCGTGCATCCCGGTGTCGACGTGAGTTGCATGTGCGTCTTGGTTTCACTCGGGAAGCTTGACGATGCCGCCGCTGACGTTGACGCCAACGCCAACACAACGACCAAACCGTCTAAAATCCGCCGAAAGCTGAGCTGAGCAATCTGTTTGCGCATAACCACCTCTACGAAATCGCCGACTGATCCGCTGCCAGACAAACGTCGCCACCGTTTTCGCCGCAAGTCGCTTGCACGCTAAAAAAACAAATGCACCTGCAACAACGCCGCGAAGCTGCCCAGCGGGCCCCCACCTGTCGCCGTCGCACCTGGGGTCTGCGCCACCAACGCAAACGATTCGCGGTACAGCGTATCGATGCGAAACTCGGTGTGCGGCAGCGCGTACCACGCCACCGAACCCCAAACGCCCACGCTCGGCAGCGCTTGGGTGCCGTCGTTGAGGTAGGTGGACTCGAGCGCCGGTACCAGATGCAAGCCTGCGATCGGGATGAAGTCCGCCTGCACGAGCGCGGTTTCACCGACTTGAAGGTTGCTGGCGAACTGCGAGTTCACCATCGCGTTGCCTTCGCCCATCAACGTGAACCACTCGACGGGCGACCAGCGCGCAAACACGCCGTGGCTTTGGTGGATGGCGTCTTTGAGTTTGCTGTCGATATCAAAACCCGCGTAGGTGGCCTTCGACGACACCCCGACCGCTACGGTTGGCAGCGGCGCCAACTCGAAGTAGCCGCTGTAGCCGCGTTCACGGTAGGCATCGGGGCGCAGTTGGTAGTTGCCCAGCAGCGCCATCACCTCAAAGCGCAACAGCTCATTGCCGTAAAACACCGACAGTCCGTGCTGCTGAGAGACGTTGCCGTCGGTGCGCGTCAGCAGGCGCACCCAGCTGGTGTGCTCGTTGTTGCGCAGGCCGTACGGCACCGGGATGCGACCCGCCCGCACCACCAAGGAATCGTCGAGAAACTTCACGCCCAGCCAATGCTCGCGCGACACCAACGCCACATCGGGACCACCATCGAGCGAGATGACCGCCGCCGGGCCGACGTTGCGCAAGCCAAAGCCAGCGCTGACGTGGCCGACAAAACGATCGACGGTCACCGTGGCGTTGAGGTCCGTCGCCATCAGCAACGGCCGCACTTGCGACTGCGTCAAGTCCGCGGTGTTGCCAAAACCGATGGCGCCGCCGCGGATGTTGCCCGAGATGTTGAGCCACTGCGGCAACTCAAGCAAACCCCACAAAAACCCCGACGTCGGCGACGGCTCACCGCTTTGCACGTCCTCGGGGTTCAAATGCCACCGCACGATGAGATCGGATTGCGCGCGGCCGTACGCCGTGAGTTGTCCCGCGCCGCTGGGGTCGACGTGACACGCCGTGCAGCTGGCGTAGCCATGGTTTATCATCCACGGATAGGCGCTCGCGGGTGTCGCGGCTGCCAACAACACCAGCGCACCCGCGGCCTGAACGATCTTAAACGCAGCTGCCATGAATCACCGAATCGTGTGGGAGCAAAGCTAAAGTTAGGGCACGGCAGGTGCGGGCGCAACAACAGCAGCAGGTGCCGCAGGAACGACCGGCGCCGTCGCCGCCACACCGGCGATGTCATGCGTCACCTGAAACGTCGTGGCGACGTCGATCTCGGGCTTAACGGTGATGCCCAAATAGTTCGGAATCTTAATGGAGTAGTCGTTCAAGTCAATCTGTGTGGTGCCGCTGACTTCGCAGACGTTGTTGGCGGCGCACGTCCCTGAATATTTGAAGGTGACGTCGTGTTGTTTGCCGTGCAGCAAAAACACGCCCTTTGCTTGCGCCGAGAGTTTTTCGCCGACCTTCGGCACCTTCAACGCGCCGCGCGCGACCTGCAAGGTGGCGTCGGGGTATTTGTCGACCTCAAGATATTTTTCGCGCATATGCGTGTCGCGTGAGGGCAAGCCGCTTTTGACGTTTTTAAGCGGCACCACGACAGACAGCGTCGTGTCGGTCTGCACAACATTGACCTCCGCGGTGGTGCCTTGGAAGCGAAAGCCCCCCGGACCGCTGGCATCAAACGTCGCAAGGGCAGGCGCAGCAGTGCGCGTCCATTCAGCCGCGACTGCGACGGTCGCGAACATCAGCCCGACGCCCACACACAACGACAACGCGATTTGACGATGTTTCATACTTCCTCCGTACCTTAAACGATGCAGCCCGGGGCAACATTCTTGTCGCGGCCTGATCGCATCGCGCGCTGTACGGCGCATGCGCACCGACCGTGACGCGGATCTCCGTGCTGAACACCACACACTCCATACCAACCGCCGTGCGCTAACCGTCAACGCGAAGCGCCACAGCCACAAGGCCTTCGCCTTCGAGGCCGCCTGGCCGGCGAGGGACGGCAGTTGTGCTGTGAGCGCACGATGTATCGTATCGTCGACGTGAATCACGAGGTGAAGGAGCGGCACAACCAACTCGTGCATCCAGCGCGTGCAAAGCCCGAGCTCATCGCCACCGGCCCAAATCAGCTTTGGTCGTGGGACATCGCTCGCGAACAACGACAGCGCAGTACTCGCGAAGCTGAGCAAACGCCACGACATCAAGATGGCCCACGAGCGCAGATACACCGAACGCTTCGGCAACGGCCCGCCGCGCCTCGAGACTTTCGCGCCCGCTGTTTGCATCAACCCGCCCGCGACGACCGAGTCGCTGTCGACGGGCGCGCAGCTAGCCGCAAGGGCGGGCGCGCTCGTCGACGCAACTGGCAAGCGTTTGACGCCAGCGCAACCGAACCCAGCGATCGCTCACTCACCGAGCGCCATCATCGACGGAGGAAATGCTCTAAATTGCAGCGCACCCAAGCGTTGACAGGTACCGGATCGCTGGTACAAATCATCGGATGCGTCACAGATTTGCCGTTTCGGTTGCCGTCTTGCTGACCGGCTGTGGCCCGTCTTTCAGCGGTGTTCTCGGCGCCACCCTGCGAGGTGGGGATGCAGAAACGACCCGCATTGGGCTCTTCTTCGCGGCGTCCCACGAGCAATGCGGCGTCGAGCAATTCACGTGCGAGCACCAGTTCCCTGCTCATCCGACGATCTCAGTTCGTGTCGATGGCGAGGCCGTGGGTGCTTGCACCTTGCACCCGGCCGACGCCGGCCCGATCGCACCTCAGTTGTTCCCACAAACCGAGGACGACAAGGTCGTGTTGGACGTCGCAGCGTTCCCTCCGTCTGAGACACTGTCGCTTGCAGCTTGGATTGACACCGATGGAGACGGCGCCTTGGCAACCACTGAGACGTGCGTCGGTGCGTTTCGTCCGCAAACGGACGTGTTGGCGCAGCTTCTGCTGAAGACTGCAACAACCATGTCGCCGACCGACAATCTTGACGTTCAATCGGTCCTCACAGACGTCGAGGCGGATGGATGGCTCTTTCCTCTCGACGCGGTTAGCGCGGAAGGTTTGGTAGACCTTCGAACGTTTTGACGTAGCCGTTCAGGGCCGGGGTGACGTTCGATCTTTTCGCGGGGTTATCATCACCGAGCTCGAGGGCGTCGTCGCTGCGCAATCGGCGGAGATCGCGCAACTGAAGCTGCTCGTCGCGAAACTTTTCGAGGACAAGGGCCGCAACTCAAACAACTCGGGCAAGCCGCCGTCGAGCGATTCGCCGGGCACTCGCGCGCAGCG
>JAYTVG010000077.1:0-8472 GCA_043744135.1 Deltaproteobacteria bacterium
TCGCCTTCGCCTTCCCCTTCCCCTTCCCCTTCACCCTCGCCTTCCCCTTCGCCCTCACCGACCGTACAACCAGCGACGCAGCTCAAAACCACGGGGAAAACCACGAAAGAAAAGCGCATATTAAAACCCTCGTGTCGTGTGACTTGCGTGCATTGCCGTACCGGACATCGCGTCGCGTTGATGTTGGCGCAAACGCCCCTGTCACGGGGCCGCGTCGGGTCAGGTGTTCCCGGGGTGCGGGGCGTCAGTCGACACCCCGCGAAAAAATGCTGCCCCGCGAAACTACCAGCCGGTCTTTGCAGCTTCCTTTTTCACGGCGTCTTTGCCGGTGGCGACGGCCTCTTTGCCCGCAGCGACAGCGTCTTTGCCGGCGACTACGGCAGCGTTGCCCGCGGCGACAGCATCGGCACCCGCAGCTTTAGCGGCGTCAGCACCAGCGACGGCAGCGGCGTTTGCGCCTGCGACTGCGGCATCGGCACCCGCTTTGGCCACGTCGGCACCGGCGGCGACAACGTTTGCACCAGCGGTGGCGGCAGCGGCACCCGCGGCTTTAGCGGCATCGGCGCCGGCCTTCGCTGCGTCCATGCTGGCGTTTTGGGCTTTGTTGGCGGCGTCTTTGGCCTCGTCGCACGCGACGGACAACGACAACACGGCCGAGAGAATCAACAGGGTGCGAAAAACGATGCGGTTCATAAATCTCCTTGGCCGCGCGGTTCATCATCTTTGGACGCGGTGCGGCGCAGCATAGTCGTTGTTTGGTGCGCAACGCTGCAAAAACCGCAAGGCTGTGCAGATAGATGCGCATGACCTCTGCCACCGCCACTTTGTTTGCGCCTGACGTGGTGCGTACGGAGCTCGACGTGCGCACGCGCGCGGCACCCGCCATCGTCGACGCTGCGCGCGTGAGCGAGGTGTTGCGCAAGTTTGGTCACAGCAGTTTTCGCGCCGGTCAGCGTGAAGTTGTCGAGAGTTTGGTCGCGGGGGAAGATGCACTGGTGGTGATGCCGACCGGCGCCGGCAAATCGCTGTGCTACCAAGTGCCCGCGGTGTTGCGCGCTGGCTGTGGCGTCGTGGTGTCGCCGCTGATTGCGCTGATGGAAGACCAGCTCGCTAAGTTGCGCGCGCAGGGCTTTGCCGCCGAGCGCATTCACTCAGGGCGACCGCGGGAGGAGTCGCGCGAGGCGTGTCGCGCGTATTTGAGCGGTACGCTGGACTTCTTGTTTTTCGCGCCCGAGCGTCTGGCGGTGCCGGGATTTCCTGAGCTGCTTAAAAAGCGCACGCCCGCGCTCATCGCTGTCGACGAGGCGCACTGTATTTCGCACTGGGGCCACGACTTTCGTCCTGAGTACCGCATGCTCGGCGAACGCCTACTCAGCTTGTGCAACTGTCCCGTGGTGGCGCTCACCGCGACCGCCACCAGCAAAGTTCAAGACGACATCGTCGCACAGCTGCGCTTGCCCGACTGCACGCGCTTTGTGCGGGGCTTTCGCCGCACCAACATCGCGCTTGAGGTGGTCGAGGCCAAACACAACGAACGCCGTGAGTTGGTGGCGAAGCTGCTCGCCGACGACAGCGCGCGCCCCGCCATCGTGTATGCGCCGTCGCGCAAAGAAGCAGAAGAAGTCGCTGAAGAATTCGCTGCCGAGGGGCTCGCCATCGCCGCGTACCATGCGGGCATGTCGCCGGCGAAGCGCGAAAGCGTGCAGCGCGCGTTTAGTAACGGTGCCGTCGACGTTATCGTGGCGACGGTGGCGTTTGGTATGGGCGTGGACAAAGCCGACGTCCGCAGCGTCATTCACTTGGCGCTCGCGGGGTCAGTCGAGGCCTATTCGCAAGAGGTGGGGCGCGCCGGCAGAGACGGCTTGCCGTCGCGCGCAGTGATGTTGTGCAGCTTCGCCGATCGCCACACGCACGAGTTCTTTTTGGAAAAGAGCTACCCCGACGTCAAAAAGCTGCTGCGGGTGTTCTCCGCGCTCAACGACACGCCGCAAGACGGCGCGGATCTCCGACGCTACAGCGGCTTAAAGGAGGAGGATTTCGCAGCCAGCTTGGAAAAGCTCTGGGTGCACGGCGGCGCGATTGTGGACGCGGACCAACGCATCGCGCGCGGTACCGACGCGTGGCGCGCCACCTACGAAGAACAACGTCGCCACAAAGAGCTGCAGCTGGATTTGATGGCGCGTTTTGCCGAGGGTGGGCAGTGCCGAGTGCTGTCATTGCTCGAGCATTTCGGCGCCGATGACGGCCAAGGTGCGTGTGGCATTTGCGACGCGTGCTCGCCGCAGACCGCGCGGTTGGGCCGCACGCGACCCGCCACCCTCGACGAAAGCGCGCACCTGCAGACGATTTTGGATCGTCTCGCCAAAGCACCGGCTGATGGGTTGGGTACCGGCAAGCTGTTTTCACAGACGCTCGAGCCGCACGGCTTTGAGCGCCGCACGTTTGAAGCGCTGCTCAAAAGCCTCGAGCGCGCGGGTGCAGTGCGGCTGCAGTCCGACAGCTTCATGAAAGGCAACGAGCAGATCCGCTACACGCGCGCACGTTTGCTCAAGCGCTCGATCGACGGCACCGTGGTTGCATTGCCGGCGGCCAACACTGCCACGACGAAAAACCGCGCGCGCAAGACCAAGGTGAAAGCGCAGGTTGCGGCGATGGCGGCCCCCGACGCCATGCATGTGCAACGGTTGCGCGCCTGGCGCTTGGTGCGGGCGCGCCAAGAAGCAAAGCCGGCGTTTCGCGTCTTGACGGACGCGGTGATGATGAAGATCGCGGTGGCGAAGCCGCAAAACCAAACCGACCTCGCGAGCATCTCAGGGGTGGGCGCGCACTTTTGCAAATTCTACGGCACCGAGGTGCTGGCAATCTTCGACACCACGCAAGACGTCAGCCTGTAACCGCCCGACGCCGGTCGACCTCCAAATCACGACGTCAAACACAGGCCCCGCGCGAGCGCTTCGAACAACGTCGACGAAAAAAGCCAACGAAAAGCCCCGCAGCGCCCGGCGGCGCACCACAACCGCGGCATTTTTCCGCGCCCCAACCCCTCCGAACGCACTTTACTCCCGCCCGGCCTCTGGCATGGTCCGCGCCGTTACGGCATCGGTCGAACTTCAGGAGACGACGCAATGGTTGCATCCACATCGGCAGCAGCACTCGAAGGCAAAGTCACGCAGGTGATCGGTCCCGTGGTCGACGTCGAGTTTCCGCCCGGCGGCCTGCCCAAGGTGCTCACCGCGCTCAAACTGACAAACCCAGCCATCGACGCGCGCCCCGACAACCTCACCGTCGAGGTCTCGCAACATCTCGGTGAAAACACCGTGCGCTGCATCGCCATGGACGCCACCGAGGGTTTGATGCGCGGCCAGTCGGTCAAAAACACCGGCAAGCCCATCATGATGCCCGTCGGCAAGGGCACACTCGGGCGCATCTTGAACGTCGTCGGGGAGCCTGTCGACGAGCAAGGTCCCGTCGAGACCAAGGACTTTCGTCCCATCCACCGCGCGCCGCCGCCGTTTACCGACCAATCGACCGCGGTGAAGATGCTCGAGACGGGCATCAAAGTGGTCGACTTGCTCGCGCCGTATTCTAAGGGCGGCAAAATCGGCTTGTTCGGCGGTGCTGGCGTCGGCAAGACCGTCACCATCATGGAGCTCATCAACAACATCGCCAAGGGCCACGGCGGCTTGTCGGTGTTTGCGGGCGTGGGCGAGCGCACCCGCGAGGGGCGCGACTTGTACAATGAAATGCAGGAAGGCAAAGAGGACGGCGACCTCATCCGCGGCGTCATCGTGCGCAATAAAAAGACCGGCAAGATCGTCACGGACCAGTCAAAGGTGACGCTGGTGTACGGCCAGATGAATGAACCGCCCGGTGCGCGTGCGCGTGTGGCGCTGTCGGGTCTCACCGTCGCTGAGTACTTCCGCGATGAGCTCGAGCAAGACGTGCTGCTGTTTGTCGACAACATCTTTCGCTTCACGCAAGCGGGTTCAGAGGTGTCAGCATTGCTGGGCCGCATCCCCAGCGCCGTGGGCTATCAGCCGACGCTGGCGACCGAGATGGGCATGCTGCAAGAGCGCATCACCACCACCAACAAGGGCTCGATCACGTCGGTGCAGGCCATCTACGTGCCCGCCGACGACTTGACCGATCCCGCACCCGCGACCGCGTTTGCACACTTGGACGCCACCACCGTGCTCAACCGCGCGCTCACCGACTTGGGCATCTACCCCGCGGTCGATCCGCTCGACTCGACCTCGCGCATCTTGTCGCCCGACGTGCTCGGTGAAGAGCACTACACCACCGCGCGCCGCGTGCAGCAGGTGTTGCAAAAGTACAAAGATCTGCAGGACATCATCGCGATCTTGGGCATGGACGAGCTGTCCGCCGACGACAAGCTCATCGTGTCGCGCGCGCGCAAGCTGCAAAAATTCCTGTCGCAACCGTTCTTCGTCGCAGAGGTGTTCACCGGCAAGCCTGGCAAATACGTCAAAGTGGAAGACACCGTGAAGGGCTTTAAGAAGATCGTCGACGGCGAGTGCGACGACATCCCTGAGCAAGCCTTTTATATGGTGGGCGGCATCGACGACGTCTACGAAGCTGCCAAGAAGTTGGTGTAAGCGTGCGTGGCGCCGTCGTCGCGTGCATCGTGGCTGTGGTCGGGGTTGCCTGTGTCACCGCCGAAGGGTCGTTTAAGGACAAGGGCTTAACGTCCGCGGCTTTTGATTTGCAATGTCCCGCCGAGCAAGTGCAGTACACGGTGCTGACCAAAAACGACGGCCTTGGCTGCGCAGGCTCAAAGGTCGGCGTGCGCGGCTGCGGGAAGCAAACCACCTACGTGTGTAACGAAGCCCAAGCGTGGCTGCGCGAGTCTGAAGTGCAAAGCGCAGCTCCTCCCGCACCACCGACCGCTCCACCGACAGATCCACCCCCAGCCCCCACCGACCCGGCACCTGCGTCGGGTTGGTGAAGGAGAGCCCGTGCAACTCGATATCGTCACGCCCGATCGCAAGGTGGTTGTTGGTGAAACCAGCGACGTCATCGTGCCCGCCAAAGAGGGCGAGATGGAAGTGTTGCCCGGTCACGCGCCCGTGCTGGCGCTGCTCGGCACCGGCGTGTTGTCGTTTGTGCACCAGGGCAAAACCACGCGGCTCATGGTGTCGGGCGGTTTTTTTGAAGTCGACAACGACCGTGTCACGTTGATGTGTGAAGCTGCGGCACTCGTCGAGGACATCACGCGCGACACCGAAAGCGCCACGCTCAAAGCCGCGGAGCAAAAGTTGCTGGCCCTCGGCGCGGTGGCCTCCGACGACGACGCGTTTTTGCGCCACCAAGCCGAAGTTGAACGCGCCACCGCGAAGCTCACGCTTGTTCGTTAGCGGCGAGGCCGATAGCTAGACGTTTTGAAACAGGCGCGCGCGCCGGACGCCATCGCACGCCGCGTCGACGACGGCACCGTGGGTCGTCGCGCACGATATTGCGACGACACGCACGGGGCACTTGGTCCAGTGCACGTTTGCGTTCGACGCGATCGCAACGAGCAAGCGCAACGTGCGCGACACAAATCGTTGTTCCGCCCCAGATCAGCTGATCCCGCCCCCGGGTTGGCGCGTATCGACCTAGCGCAGTCTCCCGTTGCACCACGAAGGAATTCATCCATGAAGAAAACATTGCTCCCCCTGTTCACTGCTGGCTTGCTGGGCCTGGGCCTGCCGGCCTGCTCTTCATGCAGCCCACCCAGCGAAAATCCGGGCGAAGGAGAAGGTGAGGGCGAAGGCGAAGGAGAAGGTGAGGGCGAAGGTGAGGGTGAGGGTGAGGGAGAAGGAGAAGGTGAGGGCGAAGGCGAGATCGACATCACGGATCCGTCCGTGGTCCTGGTGAAGGCCACCATCAACACATTTTTGACCAAGGCGCTCAGCAACACCGTGTACAACGCTTGGTTTTCCAACAACACGCTCGACACCACCAAGCTCAACAACTGTCTGGTGCACCAAGTGCTTGGCGCGCTGTCGTTTCCTGGCGCCAGCTACAACGGCACCGCCGACGCGAACGGCCTGCAAAACTTGTTGGTCGCAAACGGCCCCACCACGGACTGCCGCAGCATGACCAACGCGCATGCCGGCTTAAAGATCCCGACGTACGCCAACACCGCCCTCGTCGGCGACGTGGTCGCGGCGATGGTCGAAAACGCCGTGCCCCAGGCGCTGCAAGACATCATCACCGGCGCGCTCGCTCCGCAATTTGGCGCCATCATCGACGAGAGCCAAGACGGCGCCACCGGCACCATCTACAACCGCTACGGCACCGCCGTGACGGTGGGCGGCGTCAGCATCGGTGGGCGCAATGTGTTGCTCACCGCGCTGGCAGGGGATGACTTGCTGGGCGGCGATGCAGATGCAGGCGCTGGTGAATGTGGCGGCCAGGACTGCTTTTTGGCACGCGTGCTCGGCGACCCGACCATCGCCAGCTATTTTGGGGCCGCAAACGTACCGCGTTTGGCCGCATGTCTGCAGCGTCAGCTCGCCAACGCCATCGGCGGCCCTGACACGTACGCGGGCGCAAACTTTTTGACCTCGATCGACCGCGGCATCAGCAGCACCGACCTGCAATGCCAAGACATGCTCAGCGTGCACAGCACGTTGCTCGACGACACCGACGGCGACGGCACGACCGGCATCACCATCAACGAGTTTAACGCGCTCGCTGGCCACGTGGTGGCGACGCTGCAAGCGCTCGGTGTGGCCGAAGCAGACGTCGACGTCATCGCGGGCGTGTTGACGGGCGTGCTGCCTGGTGCCCCCGGTGCCTCGGGCGCAAACGAGATCTGCCGCGACATCGTGTCCAACGTCGGTGATGATGCGCTATGCCCCGGCGGCAGCGGCTTTGATATCGACGACGGCACCGTGGTGCTCGTCAAGGCCACAATCGACACGTTTGTCGGCAAGGCCATCAACAACACCACGTACAACGGCTGGTTCTCCAACGACACGCTCGCTTTGGGGACGCTCAAAAACTGCCTGGTGCACCAAGTGCTGACGGCGGCTGGCTTCCCCGCTTCGCTCGCCGTGACGCCAAACCCCTATGACGGCACCGTCGACGTGTCGGGCCTGCCGGATTTGTACACGGAAGGCGGCCCGACCGTGGACTGCCGCAGCATGACCAACGCGCACCTTGGCTTGAAGATCCCGACCTACGCGCTGAACGCTTTGGTCGCTGACGTGCTTGCCGCTATGGCCGAAAACACCGTGCCGCAAAGCGTGCAAAACGCCGTGGTGGGGGCCCTTGGTCCGCAGTTTGGCGCCATCGTCGACGAAAGCCAAGACGGCGACGGCGGCACCATCTACAACCGCTACGGCACCGCGCTGAACAACATCGGCGGCCGTAACGTGCTGTTGACCGTGCTGGCGGGCAATGACTTTTTGGGTGGCGACCCGGACTTCGGCGCGGGTGAGTGCGGTGGACAGGACTGCTTTTTGGCGCGCGTGCTCGGCGACGCAACCATCGGCAGTTTCTTTGCCAACGCGGACCCCGCTCGCTTGGGTGCGTGCTTGCAGCGGCAGTTGGCGCAAGCCACCGGCGGCCCCGACAGCTACGCCGGCGCAAACTTCGCGACCTCGATCGACAGTGCGATTTCAGCCGCGGGCCAATGCCGCGACATGTTGAGCACGCACGCCGCGCTGCAAGACAACGACGCGGACGGCACCAGCGGCATCACCATCGCCGAGTTTAACGCCCTCGCCGGTCACGTGGTGGCGACGTTGACGGCGCTTGGTGTGGCGCAAGCCGACATCGACACCATCGCAGGCGTGTTGGTGGGCACGATTCCTGGCGCGCCCGGTGCGTCTGGTCCGACCGAAATCTGCCGCGACATCGTCACCGCAGCAGGCGACGACGCGCAGTGCCCGGTCGCTGGTTAAGCTGACGGCGACGTGATGGACACAAACCCCGGGCCCGCGCCGGGGTCTGTTTTTTTGGCGCGGTTGGTTTTTGCCGCACCCCATGAAAAGGACCCGTATGAAGCGCGCACTGAAGATTTTGGCCGTGGTGCTGGTGGTGTTGGTGGCGGCGGCCGGCGCTGTGCGCGGCTATATGGTGTGGGATCGCGGCCGCGACAAGCTGCCGGTGTTTAGCGAGCCTGGCCCCGGTCCGCGCGCACCCCGCAGCGACTACCTCGGCTTGAAGATCGGCACGTCGACGTTGGCGCAGGCTGAGGCGCTGTACAGCAGCATGGGCGTGAAGTGCGAAAACTCATCGATGCGCGCGCTCATGCAAGCCAACCGATTGCGCGTGCAAAAAGAGATGGCCGAGGCCAAGGCGCGCGGCGACAACCCTGATGGTGTCACCGGCGCGAGCTTGGCCAACTACGTGTCAAAAAAGGAGCAGAACCCACAGGTGCGCTTGAGCTGCCAAGACGTGCCGACGTCGTTGTTCACGGATCGCGTGCGTGCGGATGGCCACGCGTACTGGCTCATCATC
>JAYTVG010000078.1:0-2568 GCA_043744135.1 Deltaproteobacteria bacterium
GCCAAACTGACAAACGCCAACGTCGCCGCACACGTCCAGTTCCGTGAGCAGGGTGCAGGGCTGCGCGCTCAGTGCGGCAGGGCCAAGATCGTTGACATACAGCGCATCGAGCGCGACCGAGGCATTGGCGTCGGGCGCCGAGCCGACGTAGTACGTCGCTATCTGCTCGTCTTGCAGTGTGATGGAATCGGGCGGGTACTGCCCGGCCCAAGCCCAGTCGAAGGGTCCCGTGCTGTACTCTTGCCAGCCGTCATTCGTGACGTTGCCTGTCGGCAACAGCTGCAGTTGGCCGAAATACGCAAATGCGATGCCTTGCGGGATGAACGACAACGACGCCGTCATGCGCGTGCCGTTTGGCCGTTGCCACAACACCACCTCGGCGCGGCGACCCATCAAGTTTGCGCCATCGGCAAACGCCATCGGCGCCACGAGGTACAAAAGGTGGCCGCCCGCGCGCAGCGTGCCGGTGCCTTCGATGCCGCCGACGTCAAGCCGCTCAGCGATAGCGCCAGGTGCAAGCGGGTTAAAGTCTTCGTCGTAGCCCGACATCCCCTCGACAGCCACGTCGTCTTCAAAGCGAATCGATGCGGCTGCATCGCTGACATCGACAGCGCCCGTGGCGACGTCGAAGCCAGCGGCGCGCGCGCCAGACGCGAAGCCCGCGAGCACGCACACGACACTCAAGACCTGCCCATCGACACGCATGACAACCTCCGTGCGCAAACCGATCACCCGCGCGCCCTCGCACGCATCAAGTCCAAATGGTGCAAACGACATGCCGCTGCCAACAGCAGATGCACTTCATGGCGCTTTGCTGTCGCTATCTGAAGCGCCTCGACGCAAAAATGGGGCGAATGACGGGGCTCGAACCCGCGACACCCGGAATCACAATCCAGTGCTCTACCAACTGAGCTACATCCGCCACGTGCGTCGAGGCGCCTTCCTTATCGGTCGCAATTGACAGCGCGTCAAGATGCGTCGCGCACGGGTGCACGACAAAGGCTCGCACAGCGGCGCGCGCGCGTGGCTGGCCAGTGTTCGCTAGCGCGCTGCGACCAAGCACCTGGACAGCGCGGCCCGCATTGACCTCCGCGACCGCGCCGCGCTACCACGACGTCATGCGCATTCGTCGACGTACGCTGCTTCAAGGCTTGGGTGCCGCGGCTTTGACTCCTGCGTTTTGCGCCTGCGATCCGCCAAGCACGCCGGCCAGCACCTTGGCGCTCGCCAAAAAGCGCATCAAGACCGTGGTGGTGTTGATGATGGAAAACCGCTCTTTTGATCACGCGTTTGGTTCGCTGAGCCTGATCGAGGGCCGCGACGACGTCGACGGTTTGAGTGCCGGCATGCACAACACGCTGGCGGACGGTACCGTCATCGCCATCGCACCCAACGACGCCAACTGCGTCGCGGATCCCGGCCACGGTTGGAACGCGTCACACAACCAGTTTGACGGCGGCAGTTGCAGTGGCTTCGCGCAGGAGCACGCCAACCGCTACGGCGCCGCCGAAGCCCACCGCGCGCTGGCGTATTTGCCGCGATCCATGCAGCCGGCGTCGTACCAACTCGCCGACAACTACGCGCTGTGCCAACGCTGGTTTGCGTCGGTGATGGGCCCGACGTGGCCCAATCGCTACCACGCGCACTGGGCGACATCCAACGGCAACCGTGGCAACAGCATCGTCGACGCGCCGCTGCCGACGGTGTTTTCTCGCTTGGACGACGCCGCGGTGCCGTGGGCCAACTACTACGGCAACCTGCCGTTTTCCGCGCTGTATCCAGAGCACTCGATCACCTCCGAGGAGTACCAGCGCCTCGACGCGTTTTTCGACGACGCGGCCGCGGGCTCACTAGCGCCATTTGTGTGGCTCGATCCGATCTACGGCAGAAACGACGACCACCCTCCCGCGCATCCCCTCTCCGGACAGCTGTTGATCGCGTCCGTGTATGAGGCCATGCGCCAAAGTCCGCAGTGGGACGAAAGCTTGCTCGTCGTCACTTACGATGAGCACGGTGGGTTTTTCGATCACGTGCCACCGCCTTTGGGCGCGGATCCGTTTGCGTCGGAGGGCTTCGATCAGCGCGGCTTTCGAGTGCCGGGTTTGGTGGTGGGGCCGTACGTCAAACGCGCGGTGTCGTCGACGGTCTTTGACCATACGTCGCTGATAGCGACGGTGTTGCGCTTGCACGACCTGCCGTCACTCAACGTGCGCGATGCTGCCGCCAACGACTTGCTGAGCTTGCTCGACGTCGAGCGCATGGCCGCGCGCGCGCCAGACGCCGGCGTGCAACTTGACCCGCTCGTGGTCCGCGACGACACCCTCGGCTCCGCGCAATGCATCGGCACCCCCTTGCACATAGCACCTGAGGGCGCGCTCGTTGACGGCGTCAGCATCACCGGCCAGCCCGAGTTCGAGGCCGCTTTTGTCGCGCGCTACGGCAACCACCACCCCAAAGATCTACGCCTGCAAGGTGCGGCGTCGATGCAGCTGTTGATGGAGCGCGCGCGTGCGCTTGGCGTCACCGTCGACAGCGACGCAAGCTAAATCTCGCCCCCGCTAAGCGTAA
>JAYTVG010000079.1:0-2565 GCA_043744135.1 Deltaproteobacteria bacterium
CAAAAGCGCCCATCACCGTGCCGACCGCGAGCCCCAACATCAACACGCCGAGCGCCTTTGTGCGATCGAAACGGTCGAGAAAAAACGCACCAGCAAACCCTGCGACCGCGGCCGATGCGGTGTAGCTGCCGCCGACGATGCCGAGGTGGCTGGGTGCGATGCCGAGGGCGGTCGCGAAGTCGGGCCCGAGCGGCATCACCATCATGAAGTCGAGGATGTTCACAAACGTGACGGCACCCACCAAAAACACGATGGCGCGCTCAGATCGCGCACGCGTGGGAGAACCGTCAAACTTCACGGTTGCACAGCGATCGAAATGGGAATGTCTGAGATCTCCGTCCCGATGTCGACGTGGCCTAAGTCAGCGACGCCAGTCGCGCCGAAGCGCAGCACGTGGACGTTGCCGTTGGTGTTGGTGGCGGCGACCAGCACCACGCCGGCGAAGCTGCCACGCGCGACCAGCGCCATTTGCTCCGCCAAGCCGATGCCGCCGATGGTGTCGACGTGGTTGAGCGTGGCCAGGCTGGTGTCGTAAACCTCGACGCCGTCCGCCTCCCAGTCGGCCACCAACAGCGCGTCGCCTTCGGGGGAAAACAGCGCCTCCGCCGGTGTCTGCAGGCCGGTCACTTCATCGAGCTCGGTGACGCCTGCGCCGACGGACAGCAGCTTGACGCGCCCCGCTTGCGACGAGCCGAGCGCACCGTTTGGCAGCGCGACCAGCGCACCGCTCGGTGACGCGGCGATGCGCGTGACGTCGATGAAATCGGTCCACACGTCAAACGCGGCGGTCTGTGTGACTGGGCTGGTGGCGGACGCGCCGAGCGTGACCATGCGGATGTCGTCGACGTCGACGGGGGCGAACACCGCCTGCCCGCCGACCAACACCGCACGCCCGTCGGGCAACGGCGCGAGTGACATCGACAAACGCAAGCTCAACGACGCACCCTCGTCCCACGCAAGCGTGCCATCGCAGCCGACGTGCACGACAAACACGCCGCTGGTCTCGGGTAGCGCATCAGACCCGACGACCCACGCGGTGCGACCGTTTTGTGACAAGCGCAGATCGCCGTAGCCCGAGTTTGGCAGCGCGATGCTGTCGACGAGCGTGAGGGTGTTTTCGTCCTGCACTAAAACACTGACGAACGTGCCGTCGTCACCGATGCCCAACAGCAAGCTGCCGTCGGGCACAAATTCCATGCGCTGCACGTCGGTGCCGACGTCGATGCGGGTGGCGGTGTCGGTCAGGGTCGAGCCCACCAGGCGCAAGGTGCTCAGCGTGGTGCCGTTGTTGATGCTGTGGCTGACGACGACGACACGGTCTTTGTCGGGGTCGCCAGCATCGGAAAATGCGCACGGGGTCGCATCGTCACCTTCTCCTTCGCCTTCGCCTTCGCCTTCACCTTCGCCCTCTCCTTCACCTTCACCTTCACCTTCTCCTTCTCCTTCTCCTTCGCCTTCTCCCTCTCCTTCGCCTTCACCGATGTGGATCGGCGCGACCTCGTTGTCGGGGCATGCGGTTGCGAGCGACAGCAGGGTGAGCGTGGCGAAGCAAGTGCGCATCATCGCGCTGGCTTGGCACGCGCAACTTGCGTGCTCAATCGCGGATCGCACGAACCGGCAGCCGTCGGCCCTGCGCGCTTGTGCGTTCGTGCGCGACGTCGCGAGTGGGCGCGCCCAGTTGTTTGGAACGCTCGGCGGCCAACACCGCGAGCGCCCGGCGCTGGCTCGGCGTCAGCGCCGTGCGCACACGCTCGCGCACCACGGCGCCCGCGCCTGCGCCGTCGGTGACGTCTTCGGCCACGGCACCGCTGAGCAGCACCGCGGTGGTGCTGTGGCTCTCGATGAAAAGCGAGGCCCAGCCGACGGGCCCTTGCGGCAACACCCCGTCAAAGCGCGTCCAGCTGCGACCGTCGAGGACCACCGTGCTGGCGTCATCGACCGCAAGCGCCACTGACTGCTCGCCCTCGGGTACAAAAGTCCCGAGCACGGACGCCGTCACGTCCGCGAGGTTGTCGCCGCTGAACCACATCGACACGGCTTGGCGCGCGCGACTGCTTTTGTAGGTGCCAATGACGACGGCACCGCCAGGGTTTGCGCCCGCCGCTAAAATCTCAAGCGCCGGTGTTTGGGTCGGCGTCACCATGACGCGCCGACCGATCGCCGCGTAGTTGTTGAAGTCTGGCGCCAGTGCGAGCCAACCGTTGGTCGTCAGTGTGATGAGCGGGTCGAGCATGCGGTTGGTGACGGGCATGGTGCCAAACAGCCGCGCGGTCGATAGCGTGCGCGTGGCGGGTTCGCCTTCGCCCTCTCCTTCAGCGCCGTCGGGTACGATGAGCGCTTTGTCGTTGGCGCGCGTCACTGCCGGGTCGCGCCCCGAGCAAGCACTACACAGCGTCGTCAACGCGAGCAGACAGCCAGCGAAACGGTTCATGCGCTGGCCTAGTATTCGCGGATGTGTACGGGGTACGGCAGGGGTCGCGGCTGTCATCATGTTGTCGCTCATCATTCGTTCAACCATGCGCGTGCGCGCGCCACCAGCGTGTCGATGCCGACCACCACGTCGCT
>JAYTVG010000080.1:0-2564 GCA_043744135.1 Deltaproteobacteria bacterium
GCGCAGTTGCTGGCCCACGGCTTCGTCGACTTCATGGCGGAGATTACCGGCGAGGTGCGCGCGCGCGGCACCAATAGCCGCGGCAAGCCGTGGAGCATCGGCGTCAAAGTGCCCGACATCGACGCGCCGCAAAACGACGTGCTCACGCAAGTTCCCCTCGACAGCACGGCAGGCCGCGCGGCGCTCACCACCAGCGGCAGCTACCACAACTTTTTTACCGGCCCAAACGGCACGCGCTACAGCCACATCTTGGACCCGCGCACCGGTGCGCCGGTCACCGGTGACCTGGTCAGCGTGACGGTGCTCGCCAACGACGCGCTGACGGCAGACGCGTTTGACACCGCGTTTGTGATCGTGGGGGAGGAGCGCGCGCGGTCGATCCTCGCGGCACGCAAGGACATGGACGCGTTTTTCATCCACGAGCGCGCAGATGGCACGTGGTCAACGACGCAGACCGCCGGTTGGCCACTGCGTTGATGGGCGCAACGTTGGCGCGGGGGCAAGCGCGACCTGTTTCGCGACGCCGTAGCCTCGGTGCCACGTGTCCCACCGTGCGCAGATCCACGCCGAGGGTGGCAACTCGGGCGCGAATGACCGACAATTGAAGCGTGATGCGTCTTTTCCCCCTCCTCGTGTGTGCTGTGTGTGTTGTTTTCGGTCTGCCTGCGCGCGCGCAGTTTGAAGGGGGTGCGCCGCTCGCCGTGGTGCAAACCTTTCGCGGGCCGTTTCAACACGCCGTTGTGGGCAGCTCGCTGGTGGACGCGGACGGCACCGTGCGCACGACGGCGGGCGCGGATATCGCCCTGCCTGCAGGATCGACGCTGGCGTCGGCGCGGGTGTTTTGGATGGGCTCGCGCACCACGCCCGACGACACCGCCACCTTGCGCCGGCCCGACGGCAACACCAGCGCACTCACCGCGGTCGGTTGCGTCACCGCCAACAACATCTTGGGCAACGCCGGCGCCAACTATTTTCAGTGCGGCGCCGACGTCACCGCGTTTGTGGCAGCGGGCGGTGGCCTGTCGGGACGGTACGAATTATCGGGGGTGGACTTCACCACGTTTGACGCGGTGTACGGCAACAACCCCGCCAACGCCTTCTCCGGCAATATCTATGGGGGTGGTTTTGTCGTCGTGCTGGTGTTCGCGGACCCTGCCAACACCCAACCGCGGTTGATCCAAATCCTCGCCGGCCTGCGCGCGCAACATGGCGGCAGCAGTGGCGGCAGCGTGCGCACCGACGTCGCCACGTTCGACGCGCTCGAGATCTCGCAAAACGGCGGCAAGCTCACGCACGTCGCCATCGAGGGCGACCCTGAGCTTAACGGCAACGAGCGCATCGACTTGTGCCGCAACGCCTGCACTGCTGAGGCGGTGCCGCAAAACGTCATCGGCGGTGCCAACTTGGTGTCGTCGGCGACCAACGTCGCGGGCAACATCTTTAACGAGACCATCACCAACGAATTCGCCAACGTGCTGTCAAACGTCACCGCCACCAACGGCTTTGACATGGACACCTACGACTTGGCCGCGGCCTTTGTCGCAAACAACCGCCCCGCCAACCAATTTTTTGACGCCAGCGGCCGCTTACACATCGCGTCGACAACCGGTGGCGACATGACTGCGCATGCGTTGTTGGTGGTGGAGATCACCGACTTCGACGCCGACGGCGACGGCTTAAGCGACCTTGAGGAGCAAGACCTCGGCACCGACCCGGAAGATCCCGACACCGACGACGACGGCTTGGGCGATGGACTCGAGGTGCGTGGCGGCAACCCAGCCAACCCCTCAGACCCCAACAACCGCATCACAAACCCGCTCAACCCCGACAGCGACGGCGACATCTTGTGCGACGGCAACCTCAACGTTTTTGACACCGCAGGCGACCTCGTGTGTGCGGCGGGTGAAGACAAAAACGCCAACGGCTTTAGAGATGGGCCCGAGACCGACGTCAACAATGCCGACAGCGACATCGACGGCCTGATTGACGGTGTCGAGGTGTTCGGCTTGTGGACCGGCAGCGTCGACGCCAACGCCGACCTCGCCGGCTCGCAGACAAACCCTTTGCTGCCCGACACCGACGGCGACGGCCTGCGCGACGGCGACGAAGACCTCAACGGCAACGGCGAATTTGACGTCGGCAACGGCGAGACCGACCCCACCGACTTAGACACCGACAACGGTGGCGAAGCCGACGGCAGCGAACGCGACAACGCCCGAAACCCCACCGACAACCCCGACGACGACGAAGGTGGCGCCGAAGATGGCGACGGCGACGGCTGCACCAACCGCGACGAGTCCGCAGCCGGCACGGACCCGGCAGACTTCGACACCGACGACGACGGCATCGGCGACTGCACAGAGATTCGCTCAGCAAATGCCACCGACCCGCTCAACCCTGACAGCGACGACGATGGCTTGTGCGACGGCAGCGGCGTCGGCGGCGGCGCGTGTCAAAGCGGCGAGGACCAAAACAACGACGGCACCGTGGATGCGCAAGAGACAGACCCAAACGACAGCGACACCGACAACGACCAAATCTCCGACTTTACCGAGCGCAACAGC
>JAYTVG010000081.1:0-2562 GCA_043744135.1 Deltaproteobacteria bacterium
CACCTCCCAAGGTCGGTGAATTACTTTGTTCACCTCCCAAGGTCGGTGAATTACTTTGTTCACCTCCCAAGGTCGGTGAATTACTTTGTTCACCTCCCAACGTCGGTGAATTCCAGGACCCAACGTCTGATCGAAACCAAACTGGCGACGTGCCACAGCCCAGTGGCGAGGTGCCCGACGCAGTTGTGCTAGCGTTTGACGCGGCCCATGGCAGGGCCTGTGGACGACGATGACCAACAAACCGAGCGACACAGCAAACCCCGACACGCCCAACCCCGGCAGCGCACGCAAGCCTGCGCACGTCGCGGCGTTTGAGCCATTGTCGTCTGCGTCTGCGCCTGCCGTGTCGACACCGCCAGCGCGCGGGCGCTCGGGGGCGCTGCCTTCGCAGCCGGAGGTGAGCACGCCAGGGCGATCCGCGCCCGCGGTGAAAAGCGACGTCGTGTACTACCGCCCGCCGGGACAATCAGGCGCCGTCACGCGGCCCCCGGGCAGCTCGGGTCCGCTGCCAAACGCATCGCGGCCACCCGCGCCAGCAGTGTCAAATCCCGGCGCCGCGCACATCGAGGTGTCGGGTGCCGTCGGCCGGCCGATGCTCGACTTCGACCCCGCGGTGCAAAAACCGGGTGCGGCCAAAGCGGGCGCATCGCGCGCCAACCCGACAAAGACGGGCGTGCCCGCGCGCGCAACGACCGCCACCTTGCGGGGGCCCGCCGCAGCACCGCCGAAATCGCGCGCGGGCTTGGCGGTGGGTGCCGTGGCGCTGCTGGCAGCCGCTGGGCTGGTGTTCTTGCTGGCGCGCCCGGCGCCCCGCGAAAAGACCGCGGCAGTGCCGGGCGTGATTGCGCTGTGGGGCGGAGCGCACACAAACGCGCAGCTGCTCGCGTACGTGCAAGGCGTCGCGGACGGTGTCACACCGCATCTCAAGGGCCTCGAACACATGACCGTCGAGGTGGCCAACTCCACGACGCCGCAATTGTTGGCGCTGCCGGGGGACCACGTCATCGTCACCGTCGGGGTGTTGCGTCGCTTGTCGACGGCGGCGCACCTCGCGGCCGTGCTCGCGCACGCCGGTGCCCATCTGTTGCACGATGTGAACCCCCGCACCGCAACCACTGCCGCGCACGACGCCGCTGCGCAAGCGAGTGCGCTTGCGACCACCCCGCGCGACGCCCGCAGCGAGGCCGAGCTCGACAGCGTCACGCTCAGCGCGCTGGTGGCTGCAGGCTACGGCAGCGCCGGCTTCGCCGACGCCTATGAGTTGCTGGGCGTCAACAACGGGCTGCCGTCGCCGTTTTATTTGACGCATCTGCACGCGCCAGATGTGCTGCGCGCGCAACGGTTGGTGCACCCAAGCGGCCACACCGGCGAAAGTGAGTACGCGCGCGCCGTGCTCGATCGCTTGGGTGGGGCGCAGCCCGCAACCGGCCCGACGCCGGCCGCACCCCCTGCATCGACGGCGCCGGCCCCCACGCCCGTGGTGCTGCCGCCCACCCCGGCGGCGACACCGCCACCCGCCGCGGTCGACGCAGGCGTCGATCCAAGCGTTGCGGTCGCCGATGGCGGTGCCGCGCGGCCGGCAGCTGCGAGCGTTGCCGTGACCCCAGCCTCAGCCCTCGACGCCGGCCCGCCGGCAGTGGATGCCGGTGACGCGCAGTAGCACTGGCGGCGCTAGCGCACGGTTGTGGTGCGATCTTCGCGCACCCGCACCGCGAGTTGGCGCGTCTTGCCGCGCGCTTTGAGCTTGAGGTCGCAGGTGCTCGCGACAACGTCAAAAGGCTTCACGGGCGTGACACCGATGCGCTCACTGCCGATCCACACTTCCGTGCCGCGCCGCACTTTGATGGCGATTTTGCCGTGCGGTAACGCCGCATACACGATGCGCTCGGTGTCGGGGGTGAGCGGGACACGTGCCGTGCAGCTGCGCTTGGTGTCGACGGCGAGCAAGACGCTGTCGTTGGCAGGGATGCTGACGGTGACGCGGCCGCGCCCGAGCTTTTGTCCATTGGCGTCGTGCCACTCGACGTGGGCTGCGGCGACGGCGACGATGCGTCGCGTCTGCGCCACCGGCGTAGCGACAGCAACCGGTGCCGTGCCAGCGTCAACGATGCGTTTGACTGGCGGCAAAACGGCGCGCACACCTGCGTCAACCGTTTCGGCTACGGCTTGTGCGTCGCCGGCATCGAGCGGGACGACCGCACCCAGCGCTGGCGCCCGCGATCGGGCCCACACGCCGCCCCATAACAAGCCCGCGGCGACCACAGCACCGACGATCACCGCAGACGCTGGCGAGCGGCGCGCTGGCGGCGACGCGTCGGCGCTGATGGCGGCGTCGGCGAGCAGGTTGAACAGCGGTGCTGCGATCGCCATTGCCGGTGGTGCGAGTGGCAGCGGCGGCGCGTGCAGCGCGCGGGCGTCGACAGCGACGCGCTCAACATCGAGCAGCGGCGAGGAATGACTTTGTTCACCCAAGGTTTGTGAATCCGAGCCCTCGGCGTGCTGCACCGCGAGCTGGTGTGGCAGCGCCGGCTCGCTGTGCGCACCGGGCTCCGTGCTGTCGAT
>JAYTVG010000082.1:0-8432 GCA_043744135.1 Deltaproteobacteria bacterium
CCCCCTAATTCGAGCGCAGCGATCCGGCTAGGTCGGGGTTCGAAGGGGGCCGACCTGGGCCCCCTCGCGGGTCCAGGGCAGCGCCCTGGAAACAAACCAGCTCGACGGAGTCGAAATTAAACGAGCCCGACGCCGTCGAAAAAGCCAAGCAAGCAAACAAAAAAGCCCCAAGCAAGCCCGCGAAAAAAGCCAAGCGAGCCCGCGAAAAAAGCCAAGCGAGCCCGCGAAAAAAGCCAACCGAGCCCGCGAAAAAAGCCCAAGCAAGCCCGCGAAAAAACCCTCCGTGCGGTTGACATGCGCGCGACGCTAGGGTTGGTTGCGGTGGTCTTGCGTGAGCACCTCGACGGATAGGTCGCGCGACACACGCGGTTCGAACAGTTCGTTCGAAGCGATTCGAGGAGGCACGCGATGGCGACACCGACCGGCTACACGCGCAACGTTAAAAAAGAAGGCGCCGGCAGCGCCATCGTACAGATCGTCGTGGTCGCGGGGTTGGTCGCGGGTGGGGTGTTTGCGTATGGCAAGGTGCAAGGCGAGCGCAAGCGCGTGATGGACTTGGCGGTGGCCGCCAAAGAGGCAACCGAGGGTGACGGCGGGCCGGCGCTGCTCGCCGCCATCAAAAAGTTTGACGCGATCGGCTCGGACGACAAGATCGAAAAGGATGACGCGATTTTGTCGTCGTTGGCCGAGATCGAAAGCCAGCTGTACTTTGCGTACGGCATGAAAGAGTACGAGGCGAAAGCGAAAAAACACCTCGACATGCTCAAGGGCCGCCAGGTCCGCACGGCGGAACGCTTTGCCGCGGAAGGCTACATCTTGCTGGGCGACGGAAAAGCTGCCGAAGCTGAAAAGGTCGTCACAGAGTTGACCGATCGCGGCATCCGGCACGCCAAGTTGCTGCACGTGTTGTCGGTCGCGAAGCTCGCGCAGGGCAAAGCGAAAGAAGCCGTGCTGGCAGCGCAAGAGGGCCAAAAGTTGTCGACGCAGCTGGTGCGCCTGCCTATCGCTGAAGGCGACGCGCTGCTCGCCGTCGGCAACATCCCGTCATCCGCCAACGCCTACCTCAAGGCGAGCAAACTCAACCCCGAGCATATGCGTGCGCGCACCGCGCTGACGCTGGTCGCCGCTGTCAGCCGCAAGGGCAAGCCCGAGTTGCTTATCAAAGAGCTCGATCGCTTGATGGCCGAGACCACCACGAACCCGAAATTTGGTGGCAGCGCGCCGCCGCGCGTGAAAGCGTTCATCGAGTACGCCAAAGGTGAAGTCTACCTCGTCGACAACAACGCGAAAGATGCACTCGCGATGGCAGAGGCCGCGACCACCACGGACCCGACGCAGCCCGCCGCGTTCGCGCTCAAAGGGCGCGCACTCGCAAAGCTCGGCAAAGCGGCCGAGGCGCGTAAAGCGTTCGACGACGCGCTCGTGTTGTCTCCCGCGTCGCTGCCGATCGCAAAGAGCGCCTACGTCGTGTTGGCCGCCACCGGCAAAGGCCCTGAAGGCGTTAAATACTTGGAGCGCGTGCTCGCCGCCAACCCCGACAACGGCATGAGCTACGTGGAGCTGTCGCTGGCGCAGTCGAGCCTTGGCAAATCAAAAGAGGCGCTCGACAGTGCGACAAAGGCGATGGAAAAACTTGGCAACGCGCACGACATGGCCGTGTTCGCTCAGGCCCGTGCGCTGCAAGCCGACAACCAACTCGACAAGGCGCGTGAAACCTACGGCAAGGCCATCGAGTACCACGCGAACCCGGAGTGGCCGGAGCTGTTTTTCGCGATGGGCCAGCTGCGCATGCAGGAAAAAAACTACGAAGACGCCGTGCAAAATTACGGGCAAGCCGTCAAATTCTGGGACAAGCAAGGTGGCTCCATCGACCTCGTCGCCGACGCGTACGAAGGCATGGGCAAGGGCTACGACGCGCAAGGCAAAAAGAAGAAGAAGGAGGCCCAAGAGGCGTTCGACAAAGCCGCTCAGTTGCGCAAAGGCGCGTAGCCGCTGAGTTCGATTGTTCACCTCCCAAGGTCGGCGAATTCAATTGTTCACCTAAGGTCGGCGAAATGGCCCGCAACCGGCAAAATAAAAAGGCGACCCGCAAGGGCCGCCTTTTTTCACGCCGTCGCTGCTGGCGTCACCCGGCGGCGAGAAGCCACCTAGGCGTGCTTTTTGAGGAACTCTTCCAACTTGGCCTTTGGCACCGCACCGACCAACTGGTCGATCGGTTTGCCGCCCTTAAACAAGATCAACGTCGGGATGCTGCGCACGCCGAACTTGCCGGCCGTGCCTGGGTTGTCGTCGATGTTGAGCTTGCCGACGCCGACTTTGCCGCTCATCTCATTGGCGATGGCCTCCACGTGTGGCGCGATGGCGAGGCAGGGGGCGCACCACGTGGCCCAGAAATCCACGAGAAAGGGCTTGTCGGAGCCGAGCACCGTTTTATCAAAATTGGTGTCGTTGACTTCGTGGACGTTTGCGGATGCCATCTTCAACTCCTAGGCGCGTGCTGCGCAGTACGGGATGTGCAGCCTGGGACCGGCGATGGACCCGTGCGTGCTTGTGATCGAGCATAACCACAAATCCCAGCGCGCACAGGTGGTGTCCGCGATCCGCGGCGCGTAACGCTGCGGACGACAGTCGCGTGAACTGCTATGTTGACGACAGGAGGCGCGTTTTGCCCGCGGTTTTCATCACCACCCAAATGCTGACCGCGTGGAGCGATGAGGGCAAGGTGCGCCTAGACGACACCACGTTGTTTTTGCTCAAAGAGGACCGCACGGTGCTGCTCAAGCCCGCGGTGCGCTTCACCCATCTGATCGATCCCGGCGACGACCCGCACAAGCTCGTTGGCAAGGTCAAAAGCAAACAGCAGCTGATCGAGCTGAAGGCAGAGCACTACCTCGACTCGGTGATCTTGGGCGAAATTGGCTACACCGTCGTCGAAGGATTTTTAGGGGACCTGTCACCTGCGCGACCGCGAACCGAGCCGCTCGGCCTCGACGCCATGCCGCGGCGCAGCACCGCGAAGGTGGCGGCGTCCGTTGCCGAGCCCCCGCCACCAGCGCCTGCGGCGACGACCACCGCGGAGCTTCAGCAAGACGCGGAGGCATTGTCGCGGCTGTTTTTGTCCACGGTCCCCGAGTGATGAACGCGACGCGTTCTGCTAGCGCGACCTGCATGAACGACCGCGTCGGATCTTGCGTTGGCCGCGGTGTCGCCCTGCATGCATTGGCAGTCCTGTGGCTGTGCGTGGGCGCGGCTGTCGGTTGCGCCGGCAAGCAAGACCCCACAGCCGACGACGCGGTGGCGTACTTTGGCTTAAGCGGGGAGAAAACCTACGACAACGGCGGCCAATCCGAAGTGCATACGGTGACCGCATCAAACGTGTTGCTCAGCGACGGGCTGACACGCGACGCGCGCGCGACCGCGAACGGCTTCGTCAAACAGGAACGCACGCTGACGTGGGGTGTCACGGCTGATCACAGCGTCGTGCTGCGGCAGCTTGACTGCGTGTCGCTGTGCGCGAGCCCGACGTCTCCCGTGCCGTTTTTGGACTGGCCGATCAAAGATGGCGCGAGCAACAGCACCACCGTTGACGTTGAGTCGTCACAAAACGGCACCGTCACCTCGACGACGTCGCAAACGCACACCATCGCCGCCAGCGCAGAGCCGAACATCGACGTGCCCGCCGGGACATTCGAAGGCTTTGTGGTCAGCTGGACCGTGACGACTGACGCGGGCTCGACAACGCAGCTGTTGTCGTTTGTCGAGGGCAAAGGCATCGTGCGCTGGCAGGCGGACGGCGCGGATCTCAAGCTCGAGTGACGGCACCACTGGACCTCGGGGTGAACATTTGAAACGCGCGCCCACCTTGACAGGTGCGTGATTGTTTCGCGCCGCTAGGGCTTCGCCTTGGCCTTCGCGCGCGCCGTCGCCTTGAGCGCCTCGACAGCGACTGGCGTGCCGGGCGCCAGCGCCATGGTTTTTTTAAAGCTGAGGAGTGCCGCGCTGCGGTCGACGTTCAACAGCGCGAGGCCTCGGACGTAGTGCGCGTCGGGCAGGGCCGCGCGCACTTCGACGAGTGCATCGGCAATCGCCAGCGCGCGATCGACATCGCCGCGCCGGGCATACGCCTCTGCGAGCCACGCGCGCACAAACGCATCGCCGGTCGCGCCGTCATCAAACGGCAACAGCGCGTCCGCTGCCTTACGCACGACGGCGAGGTTGCCGCTGACGCGCGCCACCGCCACCGTCGCGCGCAGTGTGTCGGGGGCGTCGGGCGCTAAAGCGACCGCGCGCGCCAGTGCATCGGCGCCGGTGTCGCCGTCAGCACGGCCGTTTTGAGCGTCCAGCAGCGCCTGTAACGCGAGCGCTGTTGGTGAGGTGAAACCGGTGGCTTTCAACTTCGCGAGCGCGCGTCGCGCCAGCAACGGTGCTTGCGCTTGCACCGCATAGCGCACGATGGCGACGAGCGCCGCCGGCTCGTGCGAATCTTGCGCAAAGGCTGCGTCGAGGGCGGTCTTCGCGGAGGTGGCGTCGTGCTGCTCGAGCCGGACGCGCGCTTCCAAAATCGCCACGTCGACGTCTTGCGGCGCATCCGCCTTGGCCCGCGCGACGGCGTCGATCGCCAAAGCAACGTCATGTCTCGCGAGCGCATCGCGCACGGCAGCGACCGCACCCACGTGCGCGAGGCGCGCCTCGAGTTCGGGTGCGGGATCCAGCGTCGCAGCCACGATCTCGGCCTCTGGGATGTCGGGCCCCGGTGTGAACACCAGCCCGCTGCCGCGCAGCGCGTCGAGCGTCACCCGCCCAAACGGCAGCCCGAGGCCTCTGCTGTCCAAGCTGCGCGGCAACTGCGCGCGCTTGCTGCGCTCAGCCTCGGGAATGCGCAGCAGCGCCGTCAGGCGTGCGCGAGCCGCCAGCACGTCGACGTCGCCGGCGTGCGTGGCCGCCTGCGTCAAGATCTCATCGGCGCTGGCGGTGTCGCCGTCGAACATGCACAGCATCGCGAAGCGCGCGCGCGTCGCTTGCGTCAACGGCAACGTCAACAACCGCCCGCGCAATTGGTCCACCAGCTGCGCGTCTGCGCGTGCTTGCGCCACGGCCAACAACACGAGCGCCACCACGCTTTGGTCTTGCGGATCAAATTCGTCGAGGTTCTCAAGCGCGAAACGTTCCGCCGGCGTGCGCCAAACGCCGTCTCCGGCTCCATCGGGTGCCGGTTCCTTGCCGGGCCGCGGCACTTCTTTGCGCACAAAACCTTGTTGTTCGCGGAGTTGCTTTTGCTTGAGCGCTTGCTCTTGCGGCGTCTCTTCACGCGCGTCGTCGATGACCGCGATGAGGATCGCGAGCGTGCGGCTCGGCACGTGCTTGGGATGCGTGACCCACAAGCGCTCAAGAATCGTGCGCGCTTCGGCGATGCGGCCGGACGAAGCGAGCGCGCGCGCCAACAGCGTTTGCGCATGGGGCGAGGCGTTTGGCGCCAGCGCCACTTGCTCCAACACCCGCGTGGCGTCGTCGATGTGGGCCACTCGCGACAAGCCGTCTGCGAGCTGAACGCCACTGTCGCGGTTGCTGACGGCAACGGTAGCGATATCGGTGGCGAGCGTCGCGTCACTCGCGCCCAACGCTTGCAACAGCGCGCGCGCGTGCAGCGCACGCCCATCGGTCGTCGTGGCGCTGGCGAGACGCTGCCGTGCTTGCTCGCGGCTCGCCGCGTCACCGCCATGCTCGAATGCGACGAGCGCCGCCGCCAGCGCCGCGAGTGCAGCAGGGGCCTTGTCGTCACTCGCGAGTGCCGTGAGGGCGCTAGCATTGTCGTCGACCAACGCGGGTGTGCCGCCGCGATCATGCGTTGCCGCGAGCGCGCCGATGCCGGCACCGACCGCAGCGCACAGCGAAAACGCCGCCACCGCCGCGGCGACGTTGCGCATCGGGTTGGCCGGCGGCGCGACGGGCGCTGACGGCGGGCCGCGTTTGGTTTGGTGTCGACGCTTGCGGGCCACGAGTGCTTCCTCGCATCACACGCTACGCGACGGGTCGCCCCCGGCACAAGCGAAGATTCCATCGGCGTCGACGTCGAGCGAGGTGCAACTGCGTGTCAGGCGCAGGGCGCGCTGGAGGTCGTCGAGGCTCGCTGCAATGAGCACTTGCGCCCTGCGCGCTGCATTTGCGATGGTGACGGCATGAAGCTGAGCGAACTTGAGGTGCTCAATCTGCATGCCCAAGGCGGCATGGCCGAGGTGTATCGCGCGCGCTCGGTTGACGCTCAAGGTGTTGAACATGTCTACGCTGTAAAAAAAATCCTGCCGCACTACACCAAAGAGCCCGAGCTTGTGCGCATGTTCGTCGAGGAGGCGCGCGTCGCAGCGCTGCTGGACAACCCTTTTGTCGTGCAGGTGTTCGACTTGATGCAGGACAAAGGCGACTACTTCATCGTCATGGAGTTTGCCGACGGCAAAGATCTCGCTGACGTTGTGTACTACGCGCAGCAACGCAAAAAAAAGTTGCCATTGGCGTTCGCCGTGCAGTGCGCACGCGACACTTTGCGAGCACTCGACTACGCGCACAACGCGCTCGATGCACGAGGAGAAGCGCTCGGTTTGATCCACCGAGACGTCAGTCCCCACAACATCATCGTGTGCTTTGATGGACGCGTGAAGCTGACCGATTTCGGCATCGCGAAAGTGCAACAGAGCACCAACAAGACCGCGTTTGGCGTCATTAAGGGCAAGTTTGGCTACATGTCGCCCGAGCAAGCGCGCGGCAAACCGCTCGACGCGCGTAGCGACCTGTTCAACGTCGGCATCGTGCTTTACGAATGCATCACCGCTGAGCGTCTGTTCGCGGGATCGTCTGACCTGTCGACTCTTGAGCGCATGCGCGCCGCTGTCGTACCAGACATCTCAGCGGACTTCGGCGTACCCGCCGAGCTCGACGCGTTGTTGCGACAAGCGCTGTCGCCCGAGCCGGCGGCGCGACCAAAAGACGCCGCTACTTTTGAACGCGCCCTCGCCGTCATCGCGCAAACGCACCGATTGTTGCCAAAACGCGCCGACATCGCGCGCGTCATGGCCGAGGTTTTCCCTGACGAGGTCAAGTCGCACGCGTCGGTGAAGGAACGGCGCCAGGTCGAGCTCAAATCGATGCTGTACGACCCCGACGCGCTTTATGCAGACGCCGACCCGTTTGCCGCGAAGCCGACCCGCAGTGGCGTGGTAAAACCTGTCGCCGTGAAGCCCGGCGCGCGTGCGCTCAAGCTCGGCGACGCCCCCCATTCGCCCCCCTCAGTCGACGACGTCCCTGAGCCCCGCGCCTTCAGCGGCGGCGTGCGGGCCGCGGGTGGTGCGCGTGCGCTCGACGACGAGCCCAGCGGTCAGATCGTCGCGCAGTCCGCGGCCGCAGTGCCCTTGCGCGATGCCAGCGCGTCCAAGCCGCGCCCAGTTGCCAACGACGTCCGCGTCGCGGTCGCGGAGGCGACGCGCGTGGAGCAGCTCGCGCCGGCGCGACCGGCGGCGCCAGCGAAGCCCGCGTCGCTGTCGGCACAGCCGGCGGCAGCGGCGTCGACAGCGATCGCGCAAGGCTCAATCGCACGCAGCCCGTCTCGACCCGCTGCCGCGCTGAGCGCACCACCACCAGCAGCAGTCCTGAGCGTTGCACCACCAGCAGGTCTGAGCGCTCCTCCCCCGCGTCCTGCATCACTGAGCGCTCCTCCGCCGCCTCGAGCAGGTCTGAGCGCTCCTCCGCCACCTCCAGCAGCTCTGAGCGCTCCTCCGCCTCCTCCTGCAGGTCTGAGCGCTCCTGCACCGCCTCCTGCAGCTGTGAGCCCTCCTGCTGCGGCGCGCGTGCCGTCGCGTGCGCGCAGCGGGGCGCCTGCGCCGCCACAGCCAGCTGCCAACATCGACGTCGGCCCCGCCGCGCCTGCGCCGCCGCAAAGTGCTGACGCAATCGTGCGTCTGCCGTCGCCGTCGCAATCGGCGAACGACGCGAGCGCCGCACCGGTGGCGCCCGTCGCCGCCGCTCGGCTGTTGGCGTCGACGTCGTGGCGGTTGTTGGCCGCGAGCGCTGCCGCGGTTGGATTGGCGGCCGGTGTGATCGCGGGGATTGCCGTGCAGCGCGTGGTGCGCGTCGACGAGGACATGCGCGTGCTTCAGGTACACAGTACGCCGAGCGGAGCTACCGTCACGCTCGACGGCGTCCGCCTCGGCGTCACACCGCTGCTGGTGGACCGCACCATCGCGGACGGCAGCCACACGCTGAAGGTCACCATCCCCGCGGGTGCCGCTGCTTCGCGAAAGTTCACGCTGAAAGCCGCCGATCACGTCGTCGTCGTGCGGGAAAATCTCTTGCCCGCGGGCAAGGTCAGCATCCAAACGCAGCCTTCAGGGGCGCGCGTGGAACTCGACGGAGTTGACGTTGGGACAAGCCCGCTGACGCTCGAC
>JAYTVG010000083.1:0-8428 GCA_043744135.1 Deltaproteobacteria bacterium
CGACGAATCAAACGCCGCGAGCGGACTGACGGCGTTGAAGTGCCCAGCCCCTGTCTTCGCAGCGACGACGCCGAGCGGGAGACCGTTCGGCGACGCGTCCTTGACCGTCATCGCGTTCACGATCTTGCGCGCGACGTCAGGCGCGTCCTCGGTGTGGAAGGTGCGACGCGACCGCGTCACGAAGAGGTCAGTGAGGCCCATGCGTGTAGTGTCGGCTCCTACATTGCGAAGTTGCGTGGCTCAGACCGGAGCGTCGCGGAGACCCCAGGCGGCCATCTTCCGCTGGAGCGTGCGGCGGTCGATGCCCACGATGCGCGCGACCTCGCTGACGTTGTCGAGCTCGTCCAGCAAGCGGCGGATGTGGGTCTTTTCTAGTTCCTCAAGCGTGACGCGTTGGCCGGCGCGCGGTGCGTCTGACATCGGGGCGTCTTGCAAAAACGGGCTCTCCCGCAACAGCTCATCCACCAACATGCGATCAACGACGTCACCCTTGGTGAACAACGCCGCGCGCTTGGTCAAGTTCAACAGCTCGCGCACGTTGCCCGAAAACGGATGCTTGCGCAGGCGCTCCTCTGCGTCGGCGGAAAACGACATCGGGCGGTCCGCGCTGCGACCGAGCCCGGCGCGCGCAATCAACACCACGTCGTCACCGCGGTCGCGCAGCGGCGGCACGTGCAGCGGCAACACGCTGAGGCGATAGTACAGATCGGCACGAAACAACTGCCGCTCCACTTGTTGCTTTAAGTCGCGGTGGGTGGCGGCCACGATGCGCGCTTTGAATTGTCGCTCTTGATCCCCGCCGACCGGCCGAAAGCTGCGTTGCTCGATGGCGCGCAGCAGTTTGGCCTGCACGTCCGCGGGCATCTCACCGATCTCATCCAAAAACAGCGTGCCCTCGCCAGCCTTGGTCATCAAGCCTTCGCGCGTTTCCATCGCCCCCGTAAACGCGCCGCGGCGGTGGCCAAACAACTCGCTTTCAAACAGGTCGTGCGGGATGCTGGCGACGTTACACGCGACAAACGGCCCCGATTTGTGCGCCGAGTTGTCATGCACGCGGCGCGCGCACAGCTCTTTGCCGGTGCCGGTTTCGCCCACCAACAAAATCGGCTCCTCGCTGACGGCGGCGCGATCGAGCGTCTGCAGGAACTTCAGCATGACGTCGGATGCGCCCAGCAGGGTGGTTTTGATCGATGGCGCATCGTCGTGCAGCGCGCTTTTGATCACCGGCAACAACTCATCCGCGTCGATGGGTTTTTGCATGAAGTTGACGGCACCTAGTCGCATCGCCTCGACCGCGTCAGGCACGGTGCCGTGACCGGTCAGCACCACGACGGGAACGCGACGGCCAATGGTGCGGCGCAACACCTCGATGCCACCCATGGTGGGCATGCGCAGGTCGAGCACGCACACATCAATGGCACCGGCGGCGCACGACGCTGACTTGAGCGGCTCCACCGCTGCCTCACCTGAGGCGACCTCAACCACGTCGAGCCCCTTGCGGCCGAGTGCTTTACCAAGGGCCAACCGCAAGCGAGGATCGTCATCCACCAACAACACGCGCGTCATACCGCAGGGCTACTCAAGCGCACACGCGATGACAAGATTTCGCGTACGGCACGCGAGTGCGGCTTAGCTGTGCATGGGCAAGGCGAGCACCGCGGACGTGCCCGCGCTGACGCCATCGCTGAGCGTCAGCTCGCCGCCCAGCTCATGCGCGATGACCTGGCTGGTGTACAGGCCCAAGCCGGTGCCTTCACCCATCGCACGCGTGCTCACAAATGGCTCAAACAGCCGCGCTTTGACCTCGTCAGGCAGGCCAGAGCCGCGATCGTTAAGCTCGAGATACAAGGTGTTTTCTTCGACACGCGCGCGCACCACGACGCGCGGTCCACGCCCATCGTTGCGCTGCGGTTGCGTCGCCAACAAGGCGTTTTGCAGCAAGTTCATCACGATCTGCAGCACTCGGTCGGCGTCCGCGGGCGGCGCCATGTCCAGACTCGCGTCAAGGTGGACGTCGTCTTTTTCATCTGCGCCCACCAACCGCAGCGCGCGCGTCGCCACCTCCATCAATGACGTCGCCGTGCTGGCGCCACGCCCATCACGCGCGTGTTGCAGCAGCGTTTGCGTCAGCGTGCGACAGCGTTGTGATTCCTCCACCAACAGCGTCAGCGATTCGTCGACGTCGACGCGCAGTCTGTCGTCGAGCGGTGCGGTCGCAAGTGCTGCTTTGAGGTCTTTGCCGAGCGTTTGCATGGTGGTGAGTGGTGTGTTGAGCTCGTGCGCGACCCCTTGCATCGCCCGCCCTAAAGTAGCGAGTCGCTCAAGCATCACGTGGCGTTTGTCGACGACGAGCTTTTCCATCAGCGCCGCGCGGGCCAGCGTTTGGCGCTCAGCGATGACGAGCGCGAGGTAGCCAAGGCCAATCACCAACAACCCCAATGACAACACTTGCAATACCGCGGGCGGATTGTGCAGCGCGCGCATCGGCAGCGCATCGGCCTGCTCAAGACCAAACAACAGCGTCAAGCACAGCAGCGACAACGCGCTCGCCCACAACGCGCCACGCCGGCCGTTCAACAGCGCGCCGAGCACGACGTGAAACGAAAACGCCACCGAGATGGGATTGCGAATGCCGCCCGACCACGCCAGCAGCCACGTCAACAAAATGAGGTCGACAGTGGCATGCACGAGCAGTTCGTTTTTGCCGACGTCTCGGTCGCGACCGGCGCGCACCGTGAGCCCGGCGTTGACGCCACACATCACCAAGATGCCGATGACGACAGCAGGTGTGCTGACAAACGTCCAGTCCAGCGCCATCGCGAGCAGCACGCCCGCCATGGCACCTGACAGCGCCCACCAGCGCAGTTGGCCAAGCCAACGCAGACCGATGCGACGCTGATCGATGAGCTGTTGCACGCCACGCAACTGTAACAGTTCGCAGCGCCAACAGCGTCACAACACCGCTAAGCTTTTTTGAGCAGGTCGCGGATCTCGCCGAGCAGCACGACGTCCGCTGGAGGCGGTGGCGGCGGGCCGGCAGCCTCTTCCTTTTTCATCTTGTCTTTCAGTTTGTTGATCATGCGCACCATCATGAACACGACAAACGCCAAGATGAGCGTGTTGATGAGCACCGTGACGAACTGGCCGTAGCCGAGCACCACGTTGCCAGCGATCTTGCGCGCTTCACCCAGCGTCGTGCCGTCCGGTGCTGCGCCCTTCAAAATGAAGTAGCTGTTGGAAAATTCCACTTTGCCGAGCAACCCGGTGAGCGGGATGATGAGCTCTTCCACGAACGATTTCAAAATCAGCGTGATGGCGCTGCCGACGATGACACCGACAGCAAGGTCGATGGCGTTGCCCTTACCGACGAAATCACGGAAATCTTTAACGATCGACGACATCTAAGCCTCCCAAGGGGTAAAACGAAACGAATGCGGACGCTAAGCGACAATGCGACGGGCCGACAAGGGGACTCGGCCTGGTGGCCCAAGATGTAGTGCGACAGGTACAGCACGGGTTGATCGAGCAGGCCTTTTTCAACCAAGAACAGCAGGTTCACGATGCGCCCGGTTCGACCGTTGCCGTCGACGAACGGATGAATCGCCTCGAACTGGTAGTGCATGACGGCCATGCGAATGAGCGGGTCCACGTCGTCAGCGGTGTGGGCGTAGTGCAGCATGTTGTCGAGTAGGTCGCGCAGCAGGTGCTCGCCATCGGGCGGCGTGTAGACGATGGCACCGCTGTCGTTTAACAACTTGACGCCGGGCATCTTGCGCACCGTCATGCGCGTGCTTTTGATGGTGCTCACCAGCTCTTCGAGCAGCGGCGTACTGATGGGCCGTCCTCCCTTGACGACGTCGTGGCCGTGCCAGAGCGCGTTTTGATAAGCCAACACTTCTTTGGTCGCAGGGTCGGTGGGGGCGTCCGCGTTCGCCAACGCGCGAAACAACGCGTCATCGGTGGTGACGACGTTTTCGATCTCCGACGAAAGTTTTGCTTCGAACAAGCCAATGGTGCGGATGAGCACTTGTTGATGTGGCAACAGCCGCGCAGATCCGCGCAAACGTTCTACGGCACGACTGGCGGTCGCGACGCTTTTAAGCACCGCTTTGGTTTCGACATCTGCACGGGGAGGAAGCAGCGGCAAGTCGTTGTAAGGACGGTCCGGGTGCAGCGGCATTGCGCATGCTGTCACGTTTTAACGAGGCAGCTCGGACCGATTCGACACCACAACCTCGGTGCATCACTGTGCGCGTGTCATGAAGTCGTGCCCACGGTAGCGTTGAGCGCATGCGCGAAGCTCAACCCAGCCGCACCGCCGCGCTCGTCGCATTGTGGCGAGCGCTTGCGCACGATGGCCACACATCGATCCCGCACTTTGACGACGCCACTGCGAGCGCGCAGTTGCCCCCTTGCTTTGCGCGCGTGTACGCGCACCTGACGCGTCGACCGCTGACGGGGCGCGCAGGGCAGCAATTTGCGCAGGCCATCGATTTGATGGTGCTGCGCACGCTGCGTCTCGACGCAGTGGTCACCGACGCTGTCGCGCGTGGCGTGCGCCAAGTGGTGCTATTGGGTGCTGGCTTAGACGGGCGCGCTTACCGCATGGCGTCGCTGCGTGACGCGGTCGTCTTCGAGGTCGATCACGCGGCGACGCAAGCGTACAAAATCGCGCGCGCACACCAGCTCAAGCCGAGCTGTGCGCGGGTGGCGTTTGTCGCCGTCGACTTCGAACGCGACGTTGCGCTGCAACGCGCGCTGTCGGCCGCGGGTCACGACGCAAGCGTGCCCACCGTGTGGATCTGGGAAGGTGTCGTCATGTACTTAACGCCCGCGGCCATGCACACGACGCTGCGCGCGTTGGCAGCATGTTCGGCACCGTCGTCTACGCTCGCCGTGCACTACCACACGCAGCTGCGCTCAGCGCTCGCAAGCGCACTGTTGCGCGCGTGGTCGGAACCGCAGATCCACGCGCTGAGCGCAGCACAGCTCGCAAGCGCACTGGCAAGCGTCGGCTTTGCCGTCGAAAGCGACGACGCTGCACCCCAGTGGGCCGCACAATTCGGCGGCAGTGCACCCGCGACGTTTGAGTTGGCGCGCTCGACGCGCATCGCGGTCGCCGTCGCGTAACGCGGTGCCAGCTCACAAACGCGGCCGGCCGCTCACCGTATCGACGACGTCACGCGCGCCGCTGAGCTGCGGCACTTGGCCTTCACGCATTTGAAAAGACGCCGAGGGCCGCGACGTCACGCTGCTGCACGACGCCACGTGAGCGCGCTTGGCGTCGCCGGCAAAGTACGAGGTGCGCTCACACCTCTCACCACCCGTTGGCGTCGCACCGCCCGCGACAACAGGCCGATACCCAACCGGCTGTGGAGGCATGCGATGGCTGAAGTGGGTTCAACTGGTGCGAACGAAGAAACCCGGCGCGCACCGCCGCCGCCGCCACCACCACCACCTCCACCGCCGCCGCCGACCGACGTGCAGGCCGCACGCGCCGCCACCGTTGATGCCGCGGTAACCACCACGCAAGAGCGCGGTTTGGCGGGCGCTGACGCCATCGCGAAAAAGCCGCAAGCGTACGCGGCCGCGCCGTCACTGCCGTCGGTGCCTGCGGGCACCACGCCGAGCGACATCTACGCGCAAGACACCGGCTTGCCCCAAGCACCCACCGACGCGACGTCGGCCGTGACCGGCCAGCGCACCACGCAAGAGCGGCAAGACGCGTTTAACGCACTCGCGAGCAAGGCCGGTCTCGACGCCAGCGCGATGCCGCCTGCGGACATTCAACGCCAGTTTTTGAGCGCGGAGACCATCGGCCGCCGCCAAGGTGAAATGGCGCGCAGCCTGCTCGATCAGGCGAACACCAATCGTGTCGCGGACGGCCCCACCGCGCGCGCCGCCGGCGCTGACGTAGCACTTACCCCTGCCGATCGCGCGGCGCTGGCCGATCCGCAGACCCGCACGCGCACCGCGCTCGACGTCGCGGGCCGCGCCGCAGATCGAGAAGCACTCACGCGCGCCGCGGGTGGCCCACAAAACGCCGCCACACTCGACGCGCAGTTCGCCAAGTTGCCGCAAGCCGACAAGAACAACTTCACGCCTCGCGTCGACGAGCCCTCGAGCCCATCCAGCTTCACCACGCGCGCTTTGGGCGTCGCACGCGTCCTTGGTGGCGGCGTCGAAGGCGTTGCGGCCGCTGGTCTCGCGCTCGTGCCTGAGCCCACGCTGCTGACCAAAGCCGGCGCCGTCGTCGTCGGTGCGCATGCCATCGATCAAATTCAAGCGGGCGCGCGCCAAGCCTGGACCGGCGAAAGCACCAAGTCCCTGACAGAAACCGGCGTGAGTGCTGCAGCGCGTGCGGCCGGTGCCAGCCCCGAAACCGCCGACCGCATCGGTGGTGGCGTCGACGCAGCCATCGGCTTCGCGGGCACGCTTGGCGCCGGCGCGGTGACGGCGCGCGTGGCTGCCGCCGCCCTTGAGGGCGTGCCGGCGGGAGGTCGCGCCGCCACGCTCAAGGTGCTTGCGACGCAAGCGCAAACCGCCAACCGCGCCGAGTCGGTGGCGAACTACGGCGCCAACTGGGCCAAAGGCAGCTTGAAAGAGGCCGTCGACACGCTCGGGCCGGGCGCGAAAGTGAGCACGACGTCGACGGGCAAAGTGCTGTACACGAGCGCCGACGAAACGCGGCGCGTGGTGCAAGACCCAGCGGGTCGCTACTTCCGCGTGCAGGACCTCACCAACGCCACCAAACGTCCGTACCTCGACGCGGCGGGCAAGCCTATGCCCAACAACATCATCAACCCTGCGACCGGCAAGTTGCGCGGCATGACGCAAGCCGAGTTCAACCAAGCCACCCACTTTCGGATGGATTGAGCGATGTTGCACACCACCCCCATGACCCAAGCCATTCCCGAAACCCTCACCGCATTTGTCGGCAGCTTCTTGGCCGCCGCCGATGCCAGCGACGACACCGCGCTGTTGTTGGCGGAGCCGGCCGATGGCCGCTTGCGTGAGCTCGAGGTGACGTCGTCGACATGGCAGGCGCTGGTGCGGGCTGGCGTCGTCGATGCATGGCAAGTGATGGCGCAGGGCCTGCTTGGCCCCTTTGAAGAGGCTTGGTTTCACGAGCCCGTGCTCGCGCAGTTTGTCGAGGTGGCGCGCGCAGCCGTCGTCGATGCGGCGGTGCGCGGTGCGCTCGATGCCATCGTGGCGTTCGCACTCGATGCGCAACGCCGCGGGACCCCGGTGGTTTTTGTTGGTTAATTTCGCTGGCCGTTGGGGCTGTTTTTCACTGGCCGTTGGGGCTGTTTTAGATTCACTGGCCGTTGGGGCTGTTTAGATTCACTGGCCGTTGGTGCTGTTTTTCAATGGCCGTTGGGCTGGTGGTGTTTTCAGTAGGGCTCCGCCCTACGACCCGCGAAGGGTGTCAGCTGACCCCCTTTCGAATCCCCAGCTAGACCGGATTCCGACGAGCTTCGCTCGAATCGGGGGCCAGCCCCCCAACACCCCCTACCACCGTGACGTCGTGGATGAGGTGAGGCTACGGCTGGCCGACCGCGCTCGTTAGGCGCATTAGACAGCTGTACGAATCCACAGTTAGGCCGGGTTTCCGACGCGCTTCGCTCGAATCGGGCCGACCGTGACGTCGTGGATGCGGTGAGGCTACGGCTGGCCGACCGCGCTCGTTGGGCGCTTTCGACGGCTCGGCTGGGCCGGATTTCCGACGCGCTTCGCTCGAATCGGGCCGACCGTGACCTCGTGGATGAGGTGAGGCTACGGCTGGCCGACCGCGCTCGTTAGGCGTATTAGACAGCTGTACGAATCCACAGTTAGGCCGGGTTTCCGACGCGCTTCGCTCGAATCGGGCCGACCGTGACGTCGTGGATGCGGTGAGGCTGCGGCTGGCCGACCGCGCTCGTTTGGCGTCCGTGGCGAGGTTGGCGCGTTAGCGTCCGCGGCGCGCATCGACCAGCGTCTGCACGACTTGCGCGAAACCAGCGCCGCCATTTTTGTCGACGGTGAACCGGGGCGCCTCGCCGCGTTGCATCAGTGCGTCTAGCGACGGCGACACGTTCGCCACGCCGACGCTGATGCCGGCGCGCGCGAACATCGCGCCATCGTTGCTGCTGTCGCCGACGTAGCACAACGCCTTTGCCGCCGTGTCGAGGTCGATGTTGTCAAAAGTGCGCAACACACGATCGACCATGGTTGCTTTGTCAAACGTACCGTGCGGGCCCAGGCACCAAGCGTTAATGTGCACGCTGGATTGCGCCGTCACCAAGCCGCGTGCATGTAACAGCGCTCGCATCTGCGCAGCGACGTCAGCACCGATCGCCGGTCCGTCTTCCACGAGGTCAAACGCGGTGTCGTACAGCCGGCCGACGTTGTCCATCGCGAGGCGTGCGTGTGGAAATTGCGCGCACAC